>JBJOQA010000387.1:0-12985 GCA_046050225.1 Bacteroidota bacterium
GTAGCTGTTGCTGTTATAGAACCATTTGCCTGATTGATCGTAGGTTGTACAAAAGTAGTACTAACTGCTACAGTTATTCCTGCACAAGGATTAATAGTGCCAATGGTTACTTGTTTAGTACCAATACAACCTGCGGTGCTTTTTGCGGCCACGGTATAATTGCCTGCAGCCAAATTTGAGAAGGTGCCACTAGTTTGATAGGCGCCCCCATTTAAACTAAATTTATAACCCGTTCCCCCAGCAACACTTGCCGTAATAGAACCATTCGATTGATTTGCACCTGCATCAACCTTTGTAGCGGCAACATTAATTACCACCCCTGCACAAGGATTATAAGAACCAATAGATACAGTAATTGAATCGGTACAACCCATTGAGTTTCTCGCGATAATTACATGATCACTGAGTGCAGCCAAACCGCGAAAAACTCCCGAGTCTTGAAATGACCCGTGATTAAGGCTATATTGAAAATCAGTTCCTCCCGATGCAGTAGCCGTTATGGTACCGTTGGAAGTATTTAATAGCGCGTCTGTAGCTGTAGCGGTTAGGCTAAAATTTACATCTGCACAAGTTACTTGTCGTTCATGTCTACAATTGATTAGGGTGAGGGTTAAACCGCAACATAACAATAGGATAAGTGTTAGTTTTTTGTTTCGCATAAATGTTGGCATTAAGTAGGAGTTAAAGAATAACCGCTACATGTCAAAAATGATGCTAACGCAAAAGAAAAACTGAACAACTGGATTGTTTAGGTATTAAAGTCTGCTGAATAAGCAAAAAAAGGGGTTGAGTGGGATTAGCACTTTTTTTAATGGGTAAATAACTATTGAAATACGGTTAAAATACTACCCGGTGGCTCACCCCTTAGGGGTGAGCCACCGGGTAGTATTTTTCACAAAAAAACCTGCAAAAAACAACAACTCCAACTGTTGAAAACCACAAAAAAGGGCCGCCCTATTAAATAGAACGGCCCGATGAATAATATAAATTGGCACCTATTGAACGGTCCAAGTTTCTCTTCCTCTTAATAATTTATCCAAATTGCCTTTTCCTTTCTTTGCAATTACGTCTTCCAATTGAAGCTTCATACCATCCTCGTAACATGCTCTTTCTGTTTCATAGAACACTCCAAATGGACGAGGAAGATGCCCCTGCAATGCAGGATCATCAAACATTCTAATCAAAATTTGCGCTTTATAAAAATCTTTCTCATCATGTACCCATAAATCATCAACACTTGCCTCTGCTCCTATTTCAACTATAGTTGGTTTAAACCCAACTAATTTAATACCCTTATTTTGATTGGCTCCAAAAACCAAAGGCTTGCCATGTTCTAAGAATAATGTTTCCTCAGGCTTACTAGATTTTTCAGTAAAAATTTCAAACGCCCCGTCATTAAAGATGTTGCAATTTTGATAAATTTCTAAGAATGATGCCCCCTTATGCGCTTGTGCTCTCAATAACATCGCTTGTAAATGCTTTGGATCACGATCCATTGAACGTGCAATAAAACTGGCATCTGCACCCATTGCTAGCGCTAAAGGGTTAAATGGATGATCAATACTGCCAAAAGGCGTACTCTTAGTAACTTTATTCTCTTCTGATGTTGGCGAATACTGGCCTTTAGTTAAACCATAAATTTGATTGTTAAACATTAGAATATTTACATCAAAATTTCTACGAAGCAAATGAATCGTATGATTACCACCTATACTTAAACTATCTCCATCACCGGTAACAATCCAAACACTTAATTCAGGACGAGCAGCCTTTAAACCACTCGCAACAGCGGTAGCACGACCGTGAATGCTATGCATCCCAAATGTATTCATATAATAAGGGAAACGACTGCTGCATCCGATGCCACTGATTACCACAATATTCTCACGAGGAATACCTAATGTGGGCATAATTTTTTGCACCTGTGCAAGAATGGAATAATCGCCACATCCCGGACACCAGCGAACTTCCTGGTCGGTAACAAAATCTTTTGATGTTAGTGGCGCCGTTGCGATAGTGGCTGTTTCACTCATAAAAATCCAGATTAATTGGTTGGTATAATTTAATTACAAAAGTACCGTCTCTAAATCAAATTGGAATCCAATAATCTAATTAATGATTTTAAAACGGCCTCTAAATCTACAATTTTCTAGCAAAATTCTACTAATTTTTATCATAGAGGTCTTGATAATAATTAACAGAAGCCTGAACACTAAAGTTCATCTTAACATGTGTTCGAGCCAATTCCTGCTTAATTTTAAGCGTCGCAGTATCTAAACGCCAAATGGCAACGATTGCATTAGCAATATCTTGTGCCAAAAAATTCTCCGGTACATAGTAAGAAAACGAGGGATCGGCAATCTTACGGGTATCGCCCACATCTGTTACAACCGGTATATTGCCCGCAGACAATGCTTCCAATAAGCTTTTTGAAGGATAATTATTATTCAATTGTAGCGAAAAAATCAATTTGGAATGCGCCAAATAAATTTCGGGCTGATGCGTCATCTCAATTTTTATCGCAATTCTTTGATAGGACTCCTCTTTCAAAATCGCTCGAATTGCATCTTCTTCTTGGCCATATCCCAACAACAACAATTCAATATTAGCAGATGCAATGCCTTGATCTTTCACCAATTTCATTACTTCAGGCCACATTAATACCAACTTCTTAATTTGCTTCAAAAAAAAGAATCTACCCAAAAATACAACCTGATCTTTCTTCTGCGCAGCGGGAACAAATAAAGTAGTGTCCACAAAACTTCCCGGTGTGCCGTAAATTGTTTTTCTACGCCAAAACAATCTATTTTGCATTTTCTGAAACACCCCCGGATCTAACACATCAACCTTTTTGCTTCGGATTGCACTTAGCCAATACAACAATTTCCCTTTCCAATTAACATTACGCAAACTGCTTTCTGTTAAAGAAAATACGGTATCATAGCCTTTTAAACTTCCCGCAAATGCGGGATATAAAAGTACAAAATGCAAAACCGCATTACCAGGAATATGTTTCAATATATGCGCGCGTAATTGGCGTTGAAAGGAAATAGTAGCTTGTGAAATAGGAAAAGAATAGGTTAAAATATCCCTACTAAATGGGTTGATTGCACGCCCTAACAAACTGTTATTTTCTATTGCAACCAATAAATCATCATGCATTAAACAGTAATAATTCGACCTCCCAATTTTCTTAAACTCCACCCATAGTTCTAACATCCGCTTCTCGGCACCACCAATTGCGTTAGTAGGGAAAATAAGATAAACAGGTTGGGGCTCATACATAATCCTTACTTAAATAATTTTCGATTGATCGAAAAAATCATTTCACGCAATTTTTTATCTGTTCGATAATCATAGTGACTTTTTGCAGGCAATTGCATTATGGCCTCAAAAGCTTCTGGTGAAATTCCCAATTTTTTGGGCACGAATATTAAATCTTGCGCTAAAATATCTTCAGATATTAATGGTGCTTGTAAGGCTTCCAATGCTGCTTCGCGGGTTATTTGGTTAGAGGCAATTAAGGTTGACAAATGAGCGCGTCGTTTGTCGATTCCAAATTTCCGAGGCAAAATATAACCTTGGTAGAACCTAGTGATGATTGACTCGTAATGTTTTCCTCCATAATCCTTCCAACCTAATTCTCGCTGAATCGTTGCTTTTGCTTCATCCTTATTATAATCTGCATCATCCAATATACTTACCCATTCGATTTTCTTTACTTTCCAATAATAACAATATCGTTGAAAGCTCATCAAAGGAAAATCCTTGATGGCCTTCTTTCGAAACGTTTTATTGATATGCCGAATATTTACAGCGTCATTCGTTTTATTGGCATATCTCCAATTAATGGGCAATATCGCTTCAGTTGCACGATTGGTGCCGGCAATAATATATTTCACGCCATTTTTGGCTGCCTGATCAAACAGTGTTGCTGAAATAGCATGATCGGTTAATGCCTCCAAATCTAAAACAGATGCCTCCAAATAGGCTAATTGCAACTCTCTAAATTCTTCCCAATCTAAAACCCTCGTAAACAAGTCGAAGCCCAACTTCGTAATGATTTGTTCAATGTTTTTAACCGCTAATTCAGAATTCCAGCCATTATCCAAATGCACTACCAACGGTCGAAGTCCTAGTTGCTTTAACAAATAAACCACATAGGTACTGTCCACACCTCCACTAACACCGGTTACGCAATCGTATCTTTTGCCCGCACCATCTTGTTTAATTTGCTCAGCCAAGGATTTTAATTTTTGCGAACTGGTTTGATTGGTATCGGCTGTTAACGTTAGGTAAGCATTATACTCTCTGCAATGGTTACACAAACCGGCATCATCAAATTCAATATCCGGATCAGTGGTATCCATCACACAACGCACACATTCTTGATACTTCCTATTTTCGTTCATACTATTCCGTTAGTTAATTAAAATCATACATCCAATTTCGCCTTTTTGAAACGCTCAAAATCATCATGGCGTATATAACCATTATATGGATTAACTTGGTGATAAGGCACACAAAGATTTTTATCTAAGTGCTTGATTAACATTGCCGGCACTCCCCCTATTACACAATATCCATCGGGGAATGATTTTGAAACCACTGCACCTGCAGCTACAATTGTATAGTCGCCCAAAATTACGCCGGGTAAAATCACCGCATTCATTCCTATCCAACAATATTTGCCAATATGAATAGGAGCCGGAATTTGAACACGGCTATCGTAAACATCATGATTACTACTAATCAAACCAACACCGGGTGCAATTTGTGTGTAATCTCCTATATATATCCTACCATATCCTTGAATATAACAATTATTCATATATCCGGGAGAAGTGTCAATACCGGCAAATACCCTTTCAGGATAACTAACCCTACTCGTAAAATGCATAGGCCAATATGCTTCTTTGTTATACCCAAGCACCTTTTGCTTCCACCAAATTTTAAAAGTAACCGGCGTTTGACTTTGACCCGTTTCAACAATGATTTTTCCGATAGGAAAAACAGCAATGAGTTTTTTTAGAATTTTTTTAAGAAAGTGCATCTGCTGATTTTTTACCTTTTGCAAATGTAAAAGACCGAACGAAATAAAGGAGGTAGATCATGGCATAATTCACGCTAAAACAAAGTAGCATTCCTTTTGCGGTTTCCCAAACTTTGTACCCCAAATAAAAAGAAGCAACCGTCGAAAGCAAGATATAAACATGCAACCAAAAATCTTCTCGCTGTTTTCGTGCAATGATATACATATAACTCAACGGACTAACAATAAATTTAGGAAACAACATAATAATTAATACTTGGGCATAAACACCTGCCATTTCCCATTCTGATCCAAACAACCAACCAAACACAACGGGCCCTGCAAATAGTACCAATAACGATGGCAATACCATTACTAAAAGTAAAATACGCAAGGTTTTTTTAAAAATCGGCAAGGCATTTCCCGTTAATCGATAATCTACTGCGGCTTGCTGCCTAAACACATCCCCCAAAGCCCCGGTAATAATCGACGATGGAGCAACAATAATTCTATTGGCAAATCCAAACCAGCCAACCTCTTGAATAAAATTGAATCGCCCCAACAAAAATGTGGGCATTTGCTGTGTAATTACATTAATAAAATCGGCCAAAGTTTGAAAACGCAAAAACGACTCATATTTAATTGCGCAACGTTTTAGTGTTTTAATATCTAACCATTTCCAACCCCAAAAGCCCTCCCTCCAATGCAAGAAAACCAGTACAACTAATGCAGCTAACTGACCAACACAAAAACCAATAATCAAACCATTCCAATTGGGAATCCAGTAACCAAAAGCAATTTGAACAACTGCAGTAATAAATGATTGAAACATTCTACTCCATGCAACTCTTTTAAACTGTTGCTGCCTAAAACTCCACTGAAGTAGATTCCCATAAAGCCCCATGCTTAGTACCATTATTGGAATAAGCATTAATAATTGAAGAAAGGTTGCCGGTGCGTTAAAGTACCCCATTACGGTTTCTCCAACCAATAAAAAAAGAATAAACAGCAGCGTGAAAATCAAAATATTTATGATGCTACTGAGCTGAAAAACGGCTATGGATTCTTCATCATCATCTGCCACCAAAATAGCATTGGTATAATGCGAATTGGCCACGGCAGCAATAATATAAACCGTACTCATGAAAAATGTAAAGGGCGCAAAACCTTCGGCGGGAGAAAAAAGTCTGGCCAATAAAGGCGAGATAGCAATCGGCAACAAGGTAGAAAAGCTGCTTCCGCCCAACACAGTAAATACATTACGCGTAAACGACGACTGAAATAGATGTTTGAACTTTTGCAACAATTTGCCTTTTAATGCTGCAAAGTAAATCAATAAAATCTGGAAAATTTAAGATGCTGCCAACTCGTCTAAATAGATCTTGCGAATACCTGCAAGATGATGCTCCAAGGTGAATGCATTTTGCAGCCGTTGAAAAGCAATTTGTCCCATTTCCTTTCGAAGTGCAGGATTGGTTTGAAGAATCCTTATTTGGGCAACCAATTGCTGTTCATCGGTTAAATTAAAATAAAGCGAAGCATCCGCAGCCTGTTCCTTAAATGAAGCGATATTACTTAACAACAAGGGTAATTGCAGGGCCATCGCTTCCAAAACAGCCAATGAAAAACCTTCAAAGGTGGACGACATTACCATGAGGTCGTAAGCCGGTAAAATATTCTGTATATTTTTTACCTCGCCCATTAAATTAACATTGGCCGGATACTGTTTTAACAGGGCTTCTAAAGAAGATCTTAAAGGCCCATCCCCATAAATATCTAACGATATAGGTTCATCTTTTAAAACATGCATGGCACGTATTAACAACTGCTGATTTTTTTGTGTGCGAAGCGCACCTAAACTCACTAACTTAAAAACCTTAGATGCCTTTTTTTCTTCCGCCTGTGGCGAAATTTTAAATTGTTTGGTATCTGCAAAAGTGTATAACACATGATGCTTTCCGGGCTTCAAATTCAAAAATTGAAAGTACTCTTCCAAAGCACCTTTTGCAACTGCAACAATGGTGGAAGGACGATATTTGTAAGTGATTTTGTCTAGCCAAATAATATAGCCCCTTTTATACTCTATTGAAGTTGCAATAAATGCATGAATAGTTGTTACTAGCGGAATGGTTCTTTTAGTAGCCAAACGCGCAGCTATCGTTGGCCAAAACAAATGACTATGTACGATGGCAGGCTGATATTGGTTAATTAATTTTCGCAAACGCCAAATAGCCAATGGTAGTTGATGTGGTTTGGGGGTTCGTAAACAATGGTAAGCAGTACATTCCAATTCATTGCCAAATCGATTATCCGGATCTAATGTAATTACCACATGCTGATATTCGGGTAAAGATTTAATCACCTTCACCAACATCGTTTCGGCGCCCCCTCTTCCCAAACTATATATAACATGTATGATTACACGATTTTGCATGTACAAAAATTTATACGAAATGCGGAATCAAATGCAAATCAATTAACTCCTCATTTTTGCAAAAATCTTCCTTACTGATTGAATTGCCGTTATAGGTTATTTGATAAGGGAGCGTTTTGAGCAAGTCATAAATCACGTCCAAGCGATCCCCTTTCTTTTGTATTGGTTCGGGGTGAATCGCCAAAATAACTTTAGGACGAAATTGACACAAAGTAGTTATACCTCCTCTCAAAGTGTCATATTCTGCACCTTCAACATCAATCTTGATAAAATCAACACGGGCTAACTGTTTCGCCTGTACGAAATGATCGATTGTATCCACCGGCACATCAATCCCATTTAATTTTCGATCATTTTTATATGAAACCAAGCTATTACTATTATCTGCCTCATCATCACTTACAAAAAAAGTTAATGTCCCAACTTCTCCACCCATTGCTGCTTGAACCGGCGTTATTGCCGATTCCATTTGATTGATGCGTATAGTTTGATGCAATACTTTTTGAGTGGCAGGTGCCGGCTCAAACGCAAATATTTTCCCTTCAGGAAAAGTAAGCTTTGCGGCTATTGCCGAAAAAAGACCGATATGTGCACCAATATCCAACACCACATTTCCGGCAGCCACCGATTGGTTTAGAAATTGGAAATTTTCTGACTCATAGTCGGATGGAAAGTAGCGAATGTATTTAGCCGGTAATTGCACCCGAACACCGTTAACGGTTTTAGGCAAGCCCTTACCAAATGTTAGCTTTTCTAGCAGTGAATAAATAATCTTCGTGTTGAGCATATTAAAATTTAGGAGGTTTGAACAATTGCCTTTCCTTGCAATATCGGAATGATTTGTTTTTTAACAATTAAAAAAATCAACAATAGCACGCCAGCATTACTCAAAAAACAAGCCAAAGCGGCACCCTTGCTTTGCCATTGGCCAATTAACCAGTAATTAAAAATTACACTTAGGGCAATTGCTGCTAAAGAAAAAAGCATCAATCGCTTTTTTAATTTATAATAAAGCAGGAAAGAACAAAACAAATAAGCAATCGACCAACAAAATTGGCCCAAACAAATGAGGTAATAATAACTCAGCCCTTTTTGATAACCCGGATCCAACAGTATCATATAAGCTAGAGGCACCAAAACAATTACTAAAATGGTACTCACTGCCATCGCAACAATATACCAAACTAATTGCCTACGTATGGCCTTAAAATCCGGTATTGATGCACTCAATAGTTTGTATAAATTGGGTTGTGCATATTGCAATAACGCTACACAAAATACATTTACAATCGACCCAAATGTTGCAGCCACACTATAAACACCTACTTCAGCCAAATTTTTAGTAAAGTGCTGCAAAAAATAAACAGCAGATGCGCTTAAAGAAAAAACGCCCAGCTGCAATGCCATTACCGGCAAACTAAATATCAGTTCTCCTTTGATATAGCCAACTTGCAATTGACCGCCTAGATATTTTCCTCGCATCAAATAAAAAACTGCATAGGCCGCAATAACAAAAAAAGAAATAGCTACACCAGTTACACGGGATAACCATCCCAATTGGAAAAACTTTATCAAAATTACCGCAATAGCAATTTCAATAATCAATCTTAAAATATGTGCAACAAGATAATTATTGGCTTGCAAATTATTGCGAAACAAAATAAACAAAAGTTCATTTAAGAATCCCATTAAAGCCAATGCAGGAATCAGCCAAGCGAAAAAATATGGCAATGCATATTGCGCTTTTAGATTTTGTTTAAATACAAATAAAAATAAGGCCGATGCAACAGTAACGATTATAGGCAATACAATAGCCGATGTCAAAAAATTTCGAAATTCAAAATTTGACAACTTAAAAAAATCAGTATTAACCGACTGTAAAATACCCAATGAAACAAAAGGCATTAAAAAAAGAATACTGTTATTGAATAAACTCAACATGCCGAAATCTGACTGGGTTAGTACATTGGCGAAATAAAACAGCATCAAAAACGACAAACCCTTGTTGAAAAAATTAGCGAAAGTATAGGTTGCAACAGAACGCACTTCATCACTAGAACGATATTTATTGAAGAGTGCGCGCAAGTGCATGTAATGCTGAATTTATTGGAGTTTTATGTTGATACTTAAAATGATAATTGGAAACAATTCGCTTTAAAATGGCATCCTTCCTTTTACTACAGAAGCCACTGCATTTTGATACTTTATTTTTTCACCGCGAACATTATCTAAACCAAATTGCATAAACCAATTAACAACCGTAGTAATCTTTTGCGGCTGATCATATTCAGGCGAGAACATATCGAATGTGTCAAGTACGCACAACTCTCTTAATTGTGCATAAGGAATATCCTTGGGTAGCGTTCCGGAAATATCACAAATAGGTATAAAACGATTAAAGATTTTACCAACACCTATTGATGAGAAAAATTTTGTTGTGCGAATCATCCAATCAATATTTTTATCTATCAAACGATGCAATTTTTCGTGATTCATTTTACGTGTAAAAGGCCTAAAAATATATTTCGCCTGCAGCTTTGTCCACCAACCATTTACACCATAAAAATCCACCACCAATTCGCCGCCGGGTTTCAACATTTGAATTAATGATTGAACAGATTTTTGAACATCGGGCGTATGTTGTAAAACACCGATACATATAACTTTATCAAATTGATGTTTGGCAAATGGCATATCATAAATACTTGCCTGAAACAAGTTTAATCGATCGTTGGGGCCATTATTTTTGAAATTAGCTTCCACCGCATTGCTATAATCAACGCTATAAACATTGGCACCGATATCATCCAATAAAATTTGTGTAAACCTTCCTGCTCCGGAGCCCACTTCTAAAATATTCTTCCCTTTTAAATCTTCCTTATCCCATCCTGTTTCTGCAAATAACCGAACTTGACTCATATTGAGTTCAGTTGCTTTATCAACTTGCGTGGTAACGAATTTGTTCCACTGAAATCCAAAATTTTGGGTATAGTTATTATCTGCAACGATACGATAAGCCCCATTAATTTTAGGAAATATCACGGAACCATTATTCATGAGTCCTTCGGCTGTTGCGGTAAGCGGTTGCTTCGTTTCGGGATGAATGAGTTGTATCGACATGAAAATTGGTAATTAATTAGCCATTGTAGTTAACAAAATTGCACCGGTAGGCTTTGGCAATTGCGCAAAACCGGTACAGGTGCAGTTTATTAAAGGATGGCAAAAGGTTTTAGTGGGCAACCCTTTTCAGGTATTCACCGTAACCGCTTTTTTTCAATTTTTCGGCTTCCACCAATAAGGCTTCGCGATCAATAAAGCCCATACGCCAAGCAATTTCTTCAGGACATCCAACTTTTAAGCCTTGGCGTTTTTCAATTACACGTACATATTCGCATGCATCGCTTAATGAATCAAAAGTTCCGGTATCCAACCATGCAAATCCGCGGTTTAATACCCCAACTTTTAATTTTTTATTTTCAAGATAAACTTTATTTACATCTGTAATTTCATATTCACCTCTTGGGCTTGGGGGAATATTTTTTGCGATGCGAACGACGTCGTTGTCATAAAAATATAAACCCGGTACCGCATAATTACTTTTTGGCGCGGCTGGTTTTTCTTCAATGCTTAGTGCATTGAAATCTTTATCAAATTCTACTACACCATATCTTTCAGGATCACTTACCGGATAGGCAAAAATTACGGCCCCATCAGGATTAGCAGATTCTTGTAACAACTTACTAAATCCAGAGCCATAAAAAATATTATCGCCCAAAACAAGAGCTACGCTATCATCACCAATAAATGACTCTCCAATTACAAAGGCTTGTGCTAATCCGTTTGGTACTGCTTGAACCGCATATTCTATTCTACAGCCCCATTGAGAACCATCTCCCAACAAACGAATGAATTGAGCTTGATCGTCGGGAGTTGTAATGATCAAAATTTCTTTAATCCCGGCTAACATTAAGGTGCTAAGCGGATAATAAATCATCGGCTTATCGTAAATAGGCATTAATTGTTTACTAATTCCCATGGTAATGGGATATAAACGCGTGCCGCTTCCGCCGGCCAAAATGATTCCTTTCATAAAATGGATATTTGAAATTGAATGACTAGACTAATTAAAGGCTGCAGTTACTTATCTTTTATCATACTGCTGTTCATAATAATTTTGGTAGTTACCGCTAGTTACCGCGTTCAACCATTCACTATTACTTAGGTACCAATCGATTGTTTTAGACAACCCTTCTTCAAATTGCAAAGAAGGCAACCAACCTAGTTCGTCTTTTAATTTAGTTGCATCGATAGCATAACGTAAATCGTGACCTGCTCTGTCTTTTACATAGGTAATGAGTTGCGCAGATTCTCCTGCTTCACGACCTAATTTGGTATCCATTTGGCGACATAATTCTTTTACCAAATCGATATTGGTCCATTCGTTATGTCCACCAATATTATAAGTTTCACCTACTTTTCCGTTATGGAAAATCACATCAATAGCACGTACATGATCTTCAACAAATAACCAATCGCGAATATTTTCACCTTTACCATAGATAGGTAATGGTTTTTTGTTGATGATGTTATGAATACAAAGTGGAATTAATTTCTCTGGAAAATGGAAAGGGCCGTAGTTATTGCTGCAGTTCGAAATTTTCACCGGCATATGGTAAGTGTGATAAAATGCGCGAACCAAATGGTCGGATGAAGCTTTAGAAGCAGAATATGGGCTACGTGGATCGTAAGGCGTTTCTTCGGTAAAGAACCCTACTTCACCCAAAGAGCCATATACCTCATCAGTTGAAATATGATAGAATATTTTATCGTCAAAATTGCCATTCCAATGCTGTTTTGCGGCATGCAATAAGGTAGCTGTACCTACAACATTAGTTGTAACAAAAGCTAACGGATCGGTGATTGAACGATCAACATGACTTTCTGCCGCACAATGTAATACACCGGTGAATTGATATTTTTCGAAAAGTTCTTTCAACAAAGCGGCATCGCAAATATCCCCTTTTACAAAAGTATAGTTGGGCGCATTTTCAATATCGGTAAGGTTTTGCAGATTACCTGCGTAGGTGAGTTTATCAATATTTACAATGCTGTATTGCGGGTATTTGGTTACAAATAATCTGGTTAGATGAGAACCAATAAAGCCGGCTCCGCCGGTAATGAGAATTTTATGCATGACAATTTCAGGTTTGGGGGTTCGTAAAATTAACTAAAAACCTTAATAATTAACCTGTTACTGCCTGTTACCAAACGGTAAATTTAAATAAGTTTGGATGAATTAGCAGTCAGCATCAGGCACTTACACATGTTTCTATCCGTAAATTTATGGATAAATACATGTAGTTGATGCTATAACGCAAAAACAGCCCATTATTGTATAAAGTTGAAGGTTTACAATAAACAAGTTATTCACGGTTTTTTCTTCTAATAAATTGTAGAAAATACTACCCGGTGGCTCACCCCTAAGGGGTGAGCCACCGGGTAGTATTTTTCCTGCAAAA
>JBJOQA010000388.1:0-4072 GCA_046050225.1 Bacteroidota bacterium
ATAAATATTTGATTATCAATTTTTTAAAATATTTATATACTTTTAAATAAAAAATAAACCATCGCCTTTTCAAGTAAATCTCAATCTAAAATCAAGAAAACGAACGCACCAAATTGGATGCAAAAATTAAATTTTATTAAAATTAATTTTAGAAATAAAATTTATATACAATTGTTAATCAATTTATTAATGACACATTTAATTAAACGAAAAATTAGTTCCAAATTCAAGTATTTCCTTTTAAAAAAATGAAATATTTGTTTTTACCTTTAGAGTATCAATTTAAAAATCAATCCTTTATGTTAAAGCAAGTTTACAAGCTTGGGAGTGCGCTATTGCTGCTATTGATTTCAATTCAAGTTTTTGCGGCGCAGGTAGACACGCTGTCTATTCCTGCAACAAAAATGAAGCATACTTACAAGGCTGCCATCGTACTACCCGACAAATATGCAGGTTCAAGCAAATCGTTTCCGGTGATTTATTTATTACATGGGGCATGGGGACATTTTGACAATTGGATCAAAAAAACACCGGATAGCAATCGCGTTAAACAACTTGCCGACCAATATCAGGTAATCTTTGTTTTGCCGGAAGGTGAACAATTTAGCTTTTATTTGGATAGTCCTATTGACCCTAACAGTCAATTTGAATCCTATTTTGTCAATGATATCATACCTACTGTAGACAAAAAATATCGCACTATTGCACAAAAGAAAGGCAGAATTATCACCGGTTTGTCGATGGGAGGCCACGGTGCCTTATACCTATCCGGTAGACATCCCGAACTATTTTGCGCGGCAGGTAGCATGAGTGGTGCGGTGGATTTACACTTAGAACATTACCAAATTTCGGAAGATGGCAAAAAGAATTTCAAGCGTTTATTTGAGCCGGTTTTAGGCCCAATGGATGCCACACCGGATCTTTATGCAGCTAATTCGGTTATTGGGTTGGTTCAACAAATGAAAACAAACAAATTGGCTTTGATTATTGATTGCGGGGTAGACGACTTTTTGATTGAACCCAATCGCGAGTTACATCGCCAACTTGTTTACAATCAAGTTCCGCATGATTATATTGAACGCCCCGGCGCGCACAATTGGCCCTATTGGCAAGATGCCTTGCAAGTGCAACTGTTGTTTTTTGATGGGGTTTTAGGAAAACGTGAAAAATAACGCTTTCGATGAGGATTTACACTGTTAATTGCCGGAAAATCCCTACCCGGTGGCTCACCCCTACGGGGTGAGCCACCGGGTAGGGATTTTCACCTTTTTCAACGTGCCTTTCCTCCTAATTACAAGAGGAAAGGAAAATACGAGAAAATTTTGCTTTGAGTAAAAAACGGTAAGATTTAGCGTAAAAAACTAAAAAACAATAGATAGAATTTGTTCAAATCCTACCATTAATCTTCCCATTCTGTTTCCGGTAAGGCTGCTTCATCTCCACGGCCTAACTTAATTTGAGGATTTTCATGCGTACCGGTAACCCGCATCGGAATACCGATAATACCTAACGGTGGTAAACCTAATCGCATTTTTAAACGAAGTAGGCCATCTAATGTTGATTCGCCTTCGCAGCGCAACCTAAATCCAAAAATCTTGATTTTAAATCGCTCTAGATGAAAGACATTTTTTTCTAAAGTGCTTTTTATCGTAATCTGTTTTACCGAAGGATTACTCAAACTATCCCTTCCGGTTTTTTTACTGATACTATTTAACAGTTTAAAATTTTTAAACTGAATCCCGCTTAACAACACCGAACCCCCACCCGATAATGAGGGTAAAATCGGCATCATATTACTATCCAAAACTCCCTTAATTCGATAATCCAATCCCATCATACCTTTAACAGAAGCGGCAGAACTTGCCATCTCTCTAAATAACTTTATCTCCGTATAAGCTCGCTTTATGTCAAAACTATCTGCCTTTATATGATACTCAAATTGTGCTTTGTTGGGTCCATTTGCTTGATAATTGCCATCCATGTCAACTCTTGCACCAGCCACGCTAAAACCTGTTTTGGAGAACGACAATTTTCCTTTTTCCAATTTTGCTTGTCCTGTAACCGAATTCAAATCCAAACCCTTAATGCGCATCGCCTCAATTTCTGCCTTCATTTGAAAAGTAACCTTTTCAGGTAAAACCACTACTCCCGTGGTTGTTGAAGTTGTATTAGTTATTTGATTCGTTGTATCCTGCACCCCAAAATACATTAATTCATCAACGTCTACTCTTTTACCGGTTACCTTTAACCTGCCTTTCAAGTCGCCCCCATTCAATACATATTCTACAGCTTGCTGTAAATAACCCTTCGCCTGCAAATCAGAGTTCCCGTAACGAATACGACACTCGTCCATCCACATTTTCTCTTGCTTAAAACGCAAGGTTGCCTTATCTACCAATATGGGTAATGGAAGTAAATCAATTGTTGTACGTAAACTATCAATTCCAATTACGCCCTCTTGTTGTAACAAATGATAACGACCTTCCAAAGCATCTGACTGTTTTCCTTTTAAGGCAAAATTGGTGTGTAAGTGCCCCGACACATCCAAGCCTTTTTGTGCAAAAACTTTATAAATATTACCAATATTCACCTCTCCTTTTGCAGCAACCTCATATTGAATATCATTAAAATTGGCAAGTTTCAATTGTACATCGAAAGGATGATCTTCAAATAAAAAGGATAACTTTTTTACATCAATTACCATCGAAGCAAGGTCGGTTCCTACGCCTTTCATCAATGCCTGAACCTGCAAATTTTTAACCGGCGCAGGATAATAAGGTGTTTGTATACTGCCGTCATCAATGATTAATTGCCCGTTTATTGCCGGCATCTTCTTTTTCTCCGGTTGCCAATTACCCTTTGCAGTGATGGCTGCATCTAATTTGCCTTGCAATACCAAAGGGCCTAACGGTATGAAACTACGAACTTCAGCCAAGTTGATGGCCGCTTTTATATCTGCATTCACCCATTTGCTTACCCAATCATTTAATAAAAACGAACCGGCAATTTGGTTATTAATTGCCTGCGCATTAAAATGGCTCAACTCGATTTTACTATGTTGATATTGATTGTCGGCGCAAGATGCTTTTAAATTAAAACCAACATTCGTTATTGGAACTTGCAAACCTGCAAATTGCAACTTGCCATTTTGAAGTAAAGCATCAAACTTAAAAGTTGGAATTGAAGTAATAACAGATTGAACCGGTCTAATTCGTGTATCCGTAAACGTTGCATAACTACCATCTGCTTGCAAATTCAATTTCAATTGTCCTTGCATATCAACAGCAGCAATTCCTAAAGCTTGATCCAATAAACCCAAATCAATGTTGGCTTGTACATTAGTTTTAATTTGCGGTTGAGAAAAACCAACAGCTTTAAACTGAATGGCAGCCTTGCTTTGGGCCAAATTAAAATTCAATTTTTCAATATTTAAATTTGACTTTTCTAAATTCATCCCCGGTAGGCTTGCCTCCATGTTGAGCTGAAGTTGCTCAATCGGCGCCGGCGCATCGGCATATCGGATAAAACCATCCTTCACCCCAAAACTAAAACCCATATTGGGCATTACTCCGGTAGCTGCTAGGTATTTTCCTTTTAGAGTTAAAGCCACATTTGCATCTCCTTTAATCTTTGTCTTTTCTAACCACGGCAAGTACTGTGGCGGCAATGCCGTAATTAAATCATATAATTTGGCATCCCTACTACCTGCTGTAAAGTCAAGACCATAGCCATCTGCCAAAAACACTAAACTACCTTTAAATGAAACCGGTAGTTGATTGATGCGGAGTTCATTATTTTCAAAAATAAAACTTAGCGAATGGGTATTTATGCGCGTAAGTAAATCAGCATTTATTTTTTTGTTGCGGAGGTAAGGTATTCCAGCAAAATAGAAATCTACATCCGAGGCTGTAAGCTTACTTTTTAAATCAAATATGGCTTCGGCCAAATTGCCACTGCCGGTGTAGTCTAAATTATTGGCTACAATTTGAATACCCACCGATTGATCATTATAATTTAAAGCACAATCATCAAAAACAATTTGTTCCAATTTTAAGGATGCACCGGCACTGTC
>JBJOQA010000389.1:0-5793 GCA_046050225.1 Bacteroidota bacterium
CAAATTTTGAAGCGTTATTTAAACCGATAGAACGTTGCCACTTTTTTGCAGCCGATTTAAAAAATAAGCACAAAGGCATTTTTGGACTTCATGCATTATTTACACAAATCAAGCAGCAGCGGCCCATCGATGGCTTAGCCGATTTGCATCAAGTATTGCGTAGTCAAATTATTCGCTTCTTTGCAAGACTTTATCGCATCCCAATTGCCACCATAGATAAGGGACGTATTGGCAAAAAACAATTAGTTGCTAAAGAACATAAAGTTTTAACGCAACAAGCAACTAGTTTTGAGCGATATGCTAGTGTTTTTGCCGAACTAGGATTTGCTATTCAACTTTCAAAAACAACTGCACCTTACCAACGTTATCAACTACCCGAAAAAAGTGTTCGCTTTTTCAACAATCATCCTGTTATTGGCATTGCTCCTTTTGCGCAACATGATGAAAAAATGTATCCGCTTGCGCAGATGAAAAAGGTGATTGAGCAACTAAGTGAATTACCCGTTGAAGTTTTGTTATTAGGCGGTGGGCAAAAAGAAAAAGAAATTTTACAAACCTGGGAAAGAGAATGGAATAAACCCAATATTCATACAATAGCCGGCCAGTTTTCATTATCTGAAGAATTAGCTATTATCAGTAATTTGAAAATAATGGTAAGTATGGATTCGGCCAATATGCATCTCGCTTCTTTGTTTGGGGTACCTACCGTTAGTATTTGGGGCGCTACCCATCCTTATGCCGGTTTTTACGGATGGGCACAAGATCCGAAGCTGGCCATTTCGTTGCCAATGAGTTGCCGCCCCTGTTCTGTTTTTGGCAATAAACCCTGCCATCGCGGCGACCATGCGTGTATGGTTCAAATAAAGCCGGAAACGATTGTAGCTAAGATTCAATCCATCCTATAAGTTCTTGAACCAGCTCGCCTTATAAGCTTTCCAACAAAATAGAAAAAACCTTAGACATCCTTCAAGTTTGTGCGATAAAAACTCGAAAATCTATGTGTACAATTTGGCTAATTTCGATGCATAAAATATTGATATGCAAAAATTCTCTATAGCTATACATGGCGGCGCAGGAACTATCTTGAAAGAAGACATGACTCCTGAATTGGAAAAAGCCTATTTCGCAGGATTACAAGTTGCTTTAGATGCGGGATATGCAGTGTTGGAAGAAGGCGGATCGGCAGCCAATGCCGTAAAAGCAGCCATCGTTATTTTAGAAGACAATGTTTTATTTAATGCGGGTAGAGGATCGGTATTCACCAAAAAAGGAGTTCAAGAAATGGATGCCGCCATTATGGATGGCAAGGATTTAGCTGCGGGTGCTGTAGCCGGTGTGCGTAATGTACGTAACCCAATTGAACTTGCTGTTGAAGTGATGCGAAATAGCAATCATGTTTTTTTAAGTGGTAAAGGGGCTAATGACTTTGCAATTAAACAAGGGGTAAAATTAGAACCGGACGAATACTTTTTCTCCCAATTTAGATACGACCAATGGAAGCAACTTCGCGATAGCGACAATTATTCGTTAGATCATACCCACCAGCAATTAGAAGAACTTATGCGCGATAAAAAATTTGGTACGGTAGGTGCAGTTGCTTGCGATCAAAATGGCAACATTGCAGCTGCTACCAGTACAGGTGGTATGACCAACAAAAAATACGGTCGTATTGGAGATAGCCCGGTTATTGGTTCGGGTACTTATGCCAACAATAATACCTGCGCAATTAGTTGCACCGGCCATGGCGAAATGTTTATTCGAGCTGTTGCCGCCTACGATGTGAGTTGTTTGATGGAATATAAAAATTTGAGTTTACAAGAAGCGATGAATGAGGTGGTAAATAATAAACTCACAAAAATAGAAGGAGAAGGTGGTATGATAGGCGTAGATGCGCAAGGAAATGTAGCATTGATTTTCAATAGTGCCGGTATGTATCGTGCTGCTAAAACTAGCGATGGTACCGAATTTACCGCTATTTACAAAGACTAAAACGATAAAGCACTTATTCACATCTTCAATTAAGCGAAATATTATTGCAGCAGTTTTCCCCAACTGAAAACTGAATGCGATTTGCTGTTATTTTTGGTTTATCATTACGGCAACGTAAAAGAAAAACAAAGACGAACAGCATGAAAAAGTACGCAGTTATTGTAGCCGGCGGCAGCGGCACTAGAATGAATGCCCCTATTCCCAAACAATTTTTATTGATTAATGGAAAGCCCGTTCTTTATTATACGCTATTGCAATTTTTAACTGCATTTAAAGATTTACAAATTATTTTAGTTTTACCGGAAGAGCATATTTCGGCCGGACAAGAAATCATAGATGCGTATTTTGATTACAATCGTATTCAATTAACTGCAGGTGGAAGAACGCGATTTCATTCGGTGCAAAATGGCTTGCAATTGATTAAAGAAGAAAGCATCATTTTTGTGCATGACGGTGTACGTTGTTTATTAAGTACCGAATTAATTCAACGATGCTATGCTGCTGCTGTAGAAAACGGAACGGCCATTCCTGCAATACCTTCAAAAGATAGCGTACGCTTAGTTAAAGAAGACTATAATGAAGCCATTGACCGCAATAAAGTGATGTTGGTGCAAACCCCGCAAACCTTTCACAGTAAGATATTATTACCTGCTTTTCAAATAGACTATAAAGAAAAATTTACCGATGAGGCTACCGTTGTAGAGGCTTTTGGTTTAACTGTAGCCTTGGTGCAGGGCGAAGAACACAATATTAAAATCACCCATCCGCTAGATTTGTTGGTTGCAGAAAAGATCATTCATGATCAGGCCGGCATCTAATCTTTTGTGCATATTGCCGAATCTACCCCTTGGGGTAATACATACCAAGTTATGAATCCTTAGATTTGTAAACTTGAAATTTTGTACGCCATGCAGTTTCGGTTTAAATTATTTATCTTTTTTACTTTTTTATTATCCAATTGTTTTGCACAGCAAGATGAATTGAGTAACCTATATAAAAAAATAAACAACCGTGCCGACAGTACAACGATAGATGCCTATTTAGATCTTGCAAATTATTACTGGGAAACCAACCCCGACTCTTCTATCTATTATGGAAAGTTAAGTTTATCGCTTGCTACTAAATTAAATAACAGCACTCGCATTGCGCAATCATTACAAACCATTGGAATTGGCTACGACTACAAAGGAAATTTAGACTCATGCCTCTGGCACCTAAATGAAAGTGTAGCACAGTATAAAAAAATAAATAAGCTTGAAAAGCAATCGCATGTTATCAGCGACATTGCAACTGCTTGGTATTTTAGAGGCAACTATGAATTAGCCTTGCGATTTCATTTAAAGGCTTTACAAATGCGCCAACAATTTGGCGACAAACGTTTCATCTCCATTTCTTACAACAATTTAGGTTTGGTATATCGCTCAAAAAAAGACTACACCAAAGCCATTAATTATTATAAATTATCGCTACAGCTCAAACAACAATTGAAAGATGAAAAAGGCATGATCAATTCATTAATGAATACGGGAAGTGCATTTCAAAGCCAAGGAATTTATGATAGTGCCTATCGTTATGCAGGTGATGCTTTGGCATTAGCAAAAAAAAACAATTTAATCAATGATATCATTGCCGCAGAAGGCAATATGGCAGCGGCATTGATCAAAATGAATCAGCAGGAAGAAGCGCTCCAAATTGCACTTCGAGTAGAACAAAAGGCAATTGAACTCAAGGAAAAGAAAATTTTGATCACTACTTATGAAACCTTGGGCGAAATTTCATTTGAAAGAAAACAGTTCTTGTTGGCTATTCAATATTTTGGAAAAGGACTAGACATTGCAACGAGTAATAAAAGATTAGAAGCAGAAGAAGTTTTTTGCAGAAAACTTGCAAGAACATACTATGAAATGGGAGATTATAAAAAAGGATTTGAGTATTTCGAAACCGGTAAAAAGCTCTCCGACTCTTTGCTAAATACAGAAAACACAAGGCAGATGAATGAATTATCTGCTGTATATGAAACCACTGAAAAAGAAAAGCAAATCACTACGCTTAACGCCGAAAAAAAAGTTGCCGTTGCAGAAAGTGAACGCAAAAAACAGCAAAACATTTATTTGATTATTACGGCTCTCCTATTTTTTGGCATTGCACTCATTTCTTATAAAGCCTTCACTACAAACAAAAAACAAAAAGAATTATTAAATCAAAAAAATATAGCCATTGAGAAAGCATTGGAAGAAAAAGAATTTTTGATGCGCGAAATACATCATCGCGTTAAAAATAATCTTCAAATGGTTTCGAGCTTATTGAGTTTGCAATCAAATTTCATTAAAGACGAAACTGCATTAGAGGCTGTAAACGATAGCAGAAACCGTGTACACAGCATGAGTTTAATTCATCAAAGTTTATATAACGATGAAAGTTTACGAGAAATTAATGTGAAAGACTATACGGATAAACTAGTAGAAAATCTTTACCAATCGTAC
The DNA here is from genome assembly GCA_046050225.1 of Bacteroidota bacterium. Classification (GTDB taxonomy): domain Bacteria; phylum Bacteroidota; class Bacteroidia; order Chitinophagales; family Chitinophagaceae; genus Ferruginibacter. The sequence continues at coordinate 4,473 of JBJOQA010000389.1, forward strand.
ACCATCAATCCGGATAAAATTAAAATGGTAGCAGAAATTGCCCCGATACAATTGGATATAGACACCATTATTCCTGTAGGTTTAATATTAAATGAACTCATCACCAATTGTTTGAAGTATGCATTTCCGCATCAGTCAAACGGCATGATTAAGGTGAAACTTTATCAAGAAAATCAAATGCTCAAACTATCGGTTTATGATAATGGTGCAGGTTTACCAGAACATTTTTTTACTGCCCAGCACACTACTTTCGGACATAAAATGATTCAAGCATTTTTAAAAAAATGGAATGGAAAAATGAACATATATAGTGAAGACGGCACGAAGGTAGATATTCATATTCCATTAACTCAAGCATAATATTGATATGAAAATATTAATTGTAGAAGATGAACCACTGATTGCCGAAGATATTGCAGCGATTTTAACTCGAAACGATTTTCAGGTATCAGAAACTGCGTATACACTAGCGGAGGCACTAAACGAACTTGCTTGCAATTTACCGGATATGGCCTTATTGGATATTAATCTCAATAACAAAATGGATGGCATTCAAATTGCTCAAAAAATACAGTCGAGCTATGGCATCCCTTTTTTATTCATCACTTCTTACTCAGATAAAAATACTTTAGAACAAGCAAAACTTACCGAACCGGCCGGTTATATTGTTAAACCCTTTAATGAGGCAGGTTTATGCAGCGCTATTGAAATAGCCAGCTATAATCATACACAAAAAACAAAGCGTCAATTTCCCGCATTACAACTTCAACATATCAATCAATTTTTACAAGATCCGCTTTCAGAGCGTGAATTTGATCTACTAAAATTGATTTATGAAGGAAAAACAAATAAACAAATAGCCGATGAATTATTCATTTCGGGCAATACTGTTAAAAAGCATATCAACAATACTTACTTAAAATTAGATACCGTTTCAAGAGCCACCACTTTAGTTAAGCTGCGTGAACTGATGATGCAAGTATAATTGAACTTGTATTCTTTTGCCTTTTCGTACTGCGATTTGGCTGGTAACCGGCAAATTATTTACTTATAGTAGCAAATATCACCCATAGGGGTAATGTATTTCTGTTTGGTTCATGGCATTTTTACATGCATTATACAAACAGTCATACAACTTCAACAGGCATGAAACAATTGCTATTCCTCTTTATTTTATTTTGCACGAAAGCAGTTTTTGCACAACCGTCTCAGGAGCATATTCAAACAGCTATAAAAAAGCAAATGGGCGCCAATTGCACCCAGGTAACCGTTACGGGTACTGGAAAAACGGTTAAAGAATTTGAAAATGGAGTTTGGACAA
>JBJOQA010000390.1:0-3388 GCA_046050225.1 Bacteroidota bacterium
TTATTTAATCGCAAATCAAAAGAAGTATTGAATATGTACTGCACGGCAGGGTTTCCGAAGTTGGCATCAACGATGGAAGTGATTCGCGCATTACATCAACACGGTGCAGATTTAATTGAAATTGGCATGCCTTATAGTGATCCGCTTGCGGATGGACCGGTTATTCAAAATAGCAGTACGGTTGCATTAGAGAATGGAATGACTTTGCAAGTTTTATTTGACCAATTAAAGGCATTGCGATTATCCGAATTGGAAGGCGGGGTGGGTAATGATTTGCCGGTGGTATTAATGGGATATATGAATCCTATTCTTCAGTATGGTTTTGAAAATTTTTGTGCTGCAGCACAAGCTGTTGGGGTAGATGGTTTGATTTTACCGGATTTACCATTATTCGAATTTGAAACAGAATATCGACCAATTTTGAAACAATTTGGTTTAGATTTTATTTTTCTGATTACCCCTGAAACGAGTGAGGCACGTATTAGAGCCATTGATGCGCAATGTTCGGGCTTCCTGTATGCCGTTTCTTCCTCTTCCACTACCGGTAACAATAAGGCGATTGAATTGCAAACCACCTATTTTCAACAATTGGAAGCGATGCAATTGAAAAACCCCATTTTGGTTGGATTTGGAATAAAGGACTTTGCAAGCTTTAAGACTGCTTGTACACATACCAATGGAGCCATTATCGGATCTGCTTATATAAAGGCAATTGAAAGTGCCGATGATATACAAGCAACCACTAAAGAATTCATAAAAACAATTCGGCAAGAGTCGTTATAAATAAAACGTGTTAAATTGCAACTTAATCAACCACGATTTGGTTGTTTTTATATCAATATAATACCATTCATGAAAAGGATTTTACTCGTATGTTTATTGATTCCGGGTATGTTGATGGCTCAAAAAAAGGCCAAAACACCTGTTAAATCAAAATCAAAGAATACCAAAGTAACAAAAGTTGAAGTTGCAAAACCCGCCGGCTTTGCTATTGAAGCAGCTGTAACCGGCTATCCTGATGGTACCGGCGTAACATTGTTAAACGGTCAAACAGGTCAGCCCGAAGCCGAAACAACTTTAAAAGACGGTAAGTTTAGCTTTTCCGGCAGGGTAGAAACACCTGATTTTAGAGTAATCTTATTCAATAAAAAACCGCCTTATATCACGCTGTTTTTGGATAATAGTTCGGTGAAAATCACCGGAGATAAAGACGCAATAGAAAGAGCTGCTGTAGTTGGTTCCCCTTCCCACGTTCAATTTGAACAGTTCAATCAATCATTATTACCCTATCGACAGTTATTTGGCGAAAATGCAGCCGTTACCGAACCGGAAGCGCAGAAGGCTAGAGAAGTGATTACTGATTTTGTAACCAAGAATCCTACTTCATATGTGTCGCCTTTGGCAGTAATTCGCTTTAGTCAAATAACTTCAGATATTTTGGCTACTGAAAAATTGTATAATTTATTGGGAGTTAATGTGAAAGAATCGCCCATGGCCGGTTATGTTTTGCAACAAATAACCGATGGTAAACGCAATGCAATTGGAACAATTATGCCTGATTTTACCCAAGCAGATACCTCCGGAAATGCTTTTACTTTATCCTCGCTACGCGGAAAATATGTGTTAGTAGATTTTTGGGCTAGTTGGTGTCGCCCTTGTCGCCAGGAGAATCCAAATGTGGTTGCTAGCTACGAAAAGTATAAAAACAAAAACTTTACCGTTTTAGGTGTGTCTTTAGATAAAGCCAAAAACGCGTGGTTAGAAGCCATTAAAATGGATGGCTTAAACTGGCCTCAAGTAAGTGATTTACAAGGCTGGGCCAATGCCGTAGCACAACAATTTCAAATTCAAAGTATTCCGCAAAACTTTTTGTTAGATCCCGAAGGGCGAATCATCGGTAAAAATCTAAGAGGTGAAGCCTTAGAAAGAAAGTTGAGTGAAGTAATTAAATAACTGATAATTAAATATTAAAGGAGCATTTTTATCAATTGCTCCTTTTTTGTGGCCATATGCGTGCGTTTAGTACTTTTGTAAGGTTAACATGCATCAGGTGATCTTGAAATATTCGGAATAAAAAATGATTGAAGATATCCATTACCCGCAAACTAGGTTAACCGGCGAGCAACTGGACACCTATCTGAATGCCGGTTGGTTTCGCATGCAGCAACGACTTTTTACCACACATTTTATCTTTGACGGAAATCATATTTTACCCGTTTTTTGGCTTCGTATTCGGCTAGCGAAAGTGATTTGGGGAGCTACCCAAAAGAAAATACTTAAAGCAAATTCCCAATTCAAGGTTGCTGTAAAACCGGCCATTATAACTTATGAAATTGAGTGTTTGTATCAAACCTATCGGCAATCACTTGATTTTGAAATTTCCGAATCTTTAAAGGATTTGTTGTACGGCGATCAATCGTTGCAAATATTTGACACCCGCATGGTTGAAGTGCGTGATGGTGAAAAATTGATTGCCATTGGCATTTTTGATGAAGGGAAAGATACGATAGCAGGAATTATCAATTTTTATCACCCCGATTATCGGCGAAAAAGTTTAGGGAAATTATTGATGATTAAAAAAACCGAGTATGCGGTTGAATCAAACAAAACCTTTTATTATCCGGGTTATATCAGCACCGGCACAACAAAGTTTGATTATAAGTTAATGGCCGGAGGGGTTGCATCTGAAGTGCTCATTCATTTTCAAAATAGATGGATGACCTATGAAGAAGCCACTGCCCGAAAATTGATGACCAGTATTTGGAATTTGTAACTAACGTTGATAGTTAAACGTAGATACGCTTAAAAGCATAAAAAAACAGCCCAAATTGATTGTCAACTTGAGCTGCACTTTAATCCCGCTTTATTTTTAATTTGCCTTTTGTTTCAATTTTTCAATTTCAATTTGCAGTTTTTCAATTAAACTTTGTTGCTCCTGAATGGCCTTGGTAAGCACCGGAATTAATTCGGCATACTTCATGCCTAAAGGTTCAGCGTCACTAGTTTTTACAACTGCTTCCGGAATTATTTGCATAATTTCTTGTGCAATAAAGCCAATTTGGTTGCCTCCGGTACCATCCTTCCACAAATAGCTTACAGGGCGCATTTGCATCACTGTTTCTAAGCCGTAATTTAAATTGGCAATATTTTTCTTTAATCTTGCATCACTGGTTTGAATGGTTCCGTTGGTAGCCCAAACTTCGGTCCATTTTTTATTGTTTTTACCTAAGGAATAAGTATTGCCCAAATTAGGGGTGAAGTTGCCACCAATTTCTGCATTACCATTTTTATAAAGTACAAATGCATTGCTTCTAACGGCTGCAGAGCTACCATTACCTATGATGAAAAGCGGATCGGTTGCCACCCAACTTCCTGCTGTTACGCCGGC
>JBJOQA010000391.1:0-8978 GCA_046050225.1 Bacteroidota bacterium
CTTGTAAAATAATTTCTACAAGCTGTCGTTTTAGCATGCAAAGGGTCCTTTGGCCGAGTGGTTAGGCGGGAGTACGCAATACTTCACACGCAGTTCGAATCTGTTCGGGACCTCAAAAAAAGCAGCTAATTCTATATTAGCTGCTTTTTTAGTATTTATGCTAGGTGTCTTTATTTAATCAATTTCAATTCGTTGATGATATTGGTAGCGCCGGCAAATTTATCAACGATAAAAAGTACATAGCGGATATCGACCATGATATTTCTACAGATATCTTTATTGTAATTGATATCGCTCATGGTACCTTCCCAAACACGATCAAAATTTAATCCAACCAAGTTGCCATAAGCATCTAAGGCTGGGCTGCCTGAGTTGCCACCGGTGGTATGATTTGCGGCGATAAAACAAACCGGCATTTTACCATTTACGGCATAGTTGCCATAGTTTTTGGATTTAAATAAATCGATCAATTTTTGGGGTAAATCAAATTCATAGTCGCCGGGTACATATTTTTCCATCACGCCATCCAGGTATGTGTAATAATGGAAACTTACCGCATCGCGGGCTTTGTATCCTTTTACATTTCCATAGGTTACACGCAAGGTGCTATTTGCATCAGGATAAAATGTTTTATTGGTAAATACATCCATTTGGGCTTGCATATAGCTGCGTTGCAAGGCATTAATATTGGATTGAATTTCGTTGAGTTTCGGTGATACCTGCGTTACATAGGTTTTAAAAATATCGCTATATAAATCAGCCGCAATATCATTCGTGATTAATTGAATACCGGATGTTGGAATTGCTGCTAAATTTGATTTTAGTTTTTCCAAATTAGTGAGCGCAGTATTTTGATAAATATACTGGGCTAATTCAGAAATAGAATTATGATGTTCGTTTAAAAGTTGTTTGAGTTTGACTGAGATATACGGATCTTTTTGATGTTGCACATACATCTCCATTAATACCTCAAATAGTCTTTGATCGACGGTTGGATTGTATTCATCAAATAAGCCTTCCAACTTCGCTTTTGCTGTTGTAAGGGCTTTTTCGTAACCGGCTGCGTCCTTGGAGTAAGCCGTTACTACTGCATTTGCCTGAGCAGCGATGGTAAATAACTCAATTTTTGAAATGATTTCGGTGTAATAGTCACGTGCATGCGCATAGGGTGCTATTTGTTCATAGGCTTGTGCTAATTGAGGCAGCAAGCCTCCATATTGTTCGGCAAGTTGGGGTTTCTTTTGGATAGCTATTTCAAAACTATCTTCTAACGCTTTTTTCCGGCTAACGGCATTACTGGATTTTAATCCTAAAACTTCGCCTTTCCATTTTTTATAAGCGTTTTCAATACTTGCATATTTTGCAGCGTATTGAATTTTGATTTGTTCATTGCTACGCATAAAGCCCAATAATACTTGTAAGGCTTTTTCGCGAATAGCAATTTTTGCAGGATCGCTACCATTCATAATTTGCTCCACCGCGGAAGAGTGAAGGTATTCATTGGTTCTACCGGGAAATCCAAATACCATGGTGAAATCTCCTTCTTTTAACCCTTTCATAGAAATATTAAGGGAGCGTTTAGGTTTGTAAGGCACATTGTCTTTTGAATATTCGGCCGGTTTATTATCCTTGCCGGCGTAAATTCTAAACATACTAAAATCACCGGTGTGGCGAGGCCACATCCAATTGTCACTATCCTTTCCAAAATTGCCAATAGAAGATGGTGGGGCACCAACCAAACGAACGTCTTTATAGGTTTCGGTTATGAAAAGGTAATATTTGTTGCCCTCAAAAAATGAACGAATTAATACATCTTGGTAAGATTCTTTTTGCACCGTTTTTCGAAATGCTGCAATATTTTTATCAATTTGGCTCTGTCTTTCAGCTTCGGTCATGGTTGAAAGAACACCTTCTAGAACCATTTTTGTTACATCATCAATTCTAATAATGAAGGTTGCCGTTAACCCCGGATTTGTTAATTCTTGCTCTTTTGAGTAAGCCCAAAATCCATCACGGATATAATTATTTTGGAGAGAAGAATGGTTTTGTACTGCATCAAAACCACAGTGATGATTGGTTAATAATAAACCTTGATCAGAAATTACTTCTGCCGTACAAAATCCGCCAAAACTTACAATCGCATCTTTTAGGCTTCCTTTGTTTATGCTGTAAATATCTTCGGCACTTATTTTCATGCCCATTTTTTTCATTTGCTTTTCATTCAAAGCCGCAAGCAATTGTGGTAACCACATGCCTTCATCTGCAAATAAGGGACTAAAATAGGTGAGGGCAAATACTAGTAATAGAATTGATTTTTTCATAATAGCGCAATTTGACTTCAAAATTAAGAAAGAAATGATTTGCGCTTATGAATGCTTATTCACAACAGCATTAGGCATTAATAGCCGTACATTCGAGCTACCTCCAACGTTATTTTTTCTATTTCAGCATCTTCGCCTTCCTTATCATAAGGTTGTTTCAAACTGGTGCTGAAAAAAAAGGCAACTGTTTGATAAAATCGAGCAGTTAAACCACCCTTATATTCCTTGATGATTTCGTAACAATTGTTACCGGTTTCGCGATTGATAAGTTTCATGAGTACACGACCTTGATAAATAGAAAGGTTCATGAGTGGTTCGGTAAATTCTTTGCGTAGTTCTTTTTCTCGGCTCTTTATATATTTTCGCCTTTCTGCCGGATTAGTAACGCCGATTAAATGTGCATTCACATCATTTAATACACGACCGGCTCGTTTGGCGTAAGGATAGCATACATAAACAGCGTTTCTTAGTCGCGTCCATTCTGCGCGCGCTTGCCGCTGTGCAAAAGATAAATGATAGTAAACAACAGCCTGAACCAAGGTTTTAGCTTCAATGGTGTCACCCTCGTAAATTACGGCAGCTACTTTTATGGTGTCGTTAACCCCGTATTGCGCTTTTGAGGGTGCTGCAAAGCAGATAAATATCCAAACAAGGATCCATTTAATACCTAAATGATATGCCTTTGAATATTGCATTTACGAGTGGAAAATAGTTATTCCTTTGAAAAATCTTGGTTAAATAAAAACTAAATTTAACCTTATAACGCCAATGGTAACCATTTCATTGCAAACCAAAGACTTAGGTGTTGGCCAAGAAAAACATATACCACATTGATACGGTTGCTACAATTAAAATGATAGCACTTACTACTTTTGACAAATTTAAACGATGAACCAAACTAAGTGTAAAGCCTACTACCATTATTACCAGCCCAAGCCATACTAAATTAATATAGGGAAATAAATAGGCTTTTAAGGTAACAAAGTCCATCATTTTATCTGATTCTTTTACGCCAATTTTAATCCGTTGCTGATCATCACTAACACCTGAAAATTGAACATAAAGATTTTGTGAAAACACGGTATCATCGTATTGATGAATACCGGCGCTATCAATTGTTAACATCGGAGATGCATCATAAGTCATGCTATCCATAGTGCGCACTTGCAAAACGGCTTTTACTGCCGGACCGGTTAATTGAAGGCCAAATTTATTGGTGGTTGGTTGCTTTTCGATTTTTTGTAAAGTCATATATCCTTTACTATAAAAAATGGTATCACCTTCTTTAACTTCCGAAATTTTATAGTGGGCAGTATCCACATTTTTTTCCGGATTCATGGCATACGAAACATAAGTAAAGATATCATGCGTTAAATAGCTTTTAATATCCGGGTTGCTACTCATGTTGTTATCTTTCATTACATAAACATCCGGTTTTAACGTAAAGGTTTCTGTAACTTCTTTAGTATTAGCTAAGTTTTTTTCGAAAAGTACTTGATAAAAACGTCGTCCTTTTTCTTCGCCGGCACTATCGTATAAATAGGTTACCCGATAATCTCCCATGCGATTAGGTACTCGCTTAATTAGGTTGATATTTTCTGCCGCATTATCTTTTTCTTTGGTTAGTGGGTCAATCGACATTGGAATGTCGATCGTTTTCATTTTTTCTTCGCTGATTACTTTTTTATTTCCTGCAGAAATCAACATTCCGGCAATCATTAATGAAAATCCAATATGCGAAAAAGATCCGCCCGCAAATTTTAATTTACCTTTCAAAACAACCCATATAAATCCCAGATTTGCGCATACGGCATATACTGCAGCCACTAATGCTACATAAATTGCGATTAAAAATCCGCCACCTTCTTTATAATAAGTAATAGGATAGGTGAGGCTGATTATTACCATAATAAGGGCAGTAATTAAAGTAGGCCAAATGATCTTTTTAAGTAATTCACCTTTGGGTGTTTTTTTGTATCGCATATATTGGCCTACCGCACTGAGTATGCCAATGATTATACTTACTAAAATCATCACCTTATTATAGGAAAATTCTACATTTTCCGGAGGTGCCAACTTTGTTCCAAATACTGAATTAATTACAGGTAAAGAGGTTTTAGCAGAAATGTATAAGCCTGAAATTAGGAATACCAATGCACTGATAAACATCCAAAATTCCCGCGTATTTATTTCTTCTTCTGTTTTAATCGCAGGGATATTTTTCAGATTTAAAATGAATAATAATAAACTACCGATGGTAAAGAAAAGAAGAAAGCTTAAAATTAAAATATTCATGGCTTTGCCGGCCTCAGTAAATGCATGTACCGAGGTGTCGCCTAAAATACCGGTACGCGTTAAAAAGGTAGAATATAAAATAAAGAGAAAAGTAAGAATTACCAGTAAATAGCTAGCTTTTAGTGAGTGCCCGGTTGCTTTGTAAACTAACATGGTGTGTAATCCGCCCACCAGCACTAACCAAGGAACTAAAGATGCATTTTCAACCGGATCCCAAGCCCAATAACCACCGAAGGATAGTGATTCATAGGCCCATTTGCCTCCCATCATGATACCTACGCCCAGTGCACAACAACTAAAAATTACGTAAGGCAGTGCAGGCTTAATCCAATCGCCATAATTTTTCCTAATCAATCCACCAATGGCATAACCAAATGGTATAAGAGTAGAAGCAAAACCTAAAAATAAAATTGGCGGGTGTATTACCATCCAATAATTGCGCAACAAAACATTTAAACCAATACCATCTTGAATTTTACTTAAATAATCCGGCATGGCAAAAATCGGCGCATTCATTTCATTGCGGGTAAGTACAAAAGGACTGTTTCCAATTTTGATAGCACCGATGTTTACCCCCATAATCATCATCGCTAAAAACACTTGCGCCAAACTAACCATACTCATTACCGGCGCCTCCCATGTTTGTTGCTCGGGTTTACGACTTTGAAGAATAACGAAAATACCTAGTACACAGTGCCAAATACTCCATAATAAAAAGCTACCGCTCTGGTCCTCCCATATACAGGCAAGCAAATACTTAAACTCCAACTCATTGGAGGTATGTTTATAAGCAAAAAAGTATTCGTAATAGTGCTTAGAGCAAAGTTCAAAAATGAAAGCAAAAACGGTTAAAACTGCAAAACATTGAATAAAAAATACGAATCTGGAGTATTTGAGCCAGGTTTGTTGTTCTTGAATATCTTTTTTGGTGGTGGCGAATACATAGCCTATTGTGGCTAGTAAGGAAGCTACAAATGATAATAAAACAAAAAAGTGGCCGATTTTACCGATCCATAAATGTTCTCCAACAAATTCCATAATTCAATAGTTTAATTAAAATGTGCGCAGGTTATTTCCGTATGAGCAATTATTTTCCGGAAGCCTTCATGTCGTTTTCCAATTTATTTTTATCGTCTTTGTATTTGCTAGGACATTTTAATAAAATTTCACTGCATTCAAAGGTGTTTCCTTGCATTTTACCTTTTAAAACTACTCTTTCACTATGTTCAAATTCGGCAGGCTTAGTATTGTGATACACAACTTTTGTAACACCGCCAAGGCTATCGGTAGCCGTGAAGGATAAGTAATTTGGATCTTTAGCCGGATTGTATTCAATAGGCGCAGTTTTATCCAATTTCGCAATTAGATGTACGAATTTGCCTTGCTTTTCTTTAGCTGAAGCAATGGTATCGTAGGTTGAGAAATCGGTTGACAACGATAATAATCCTGCAATTGCAGCCGCGATGGCAACAAGCAGTATAATATGGGTTCTTTTCATAACGTAATATTTAACTTGGCAAAGTTAGTGCAAAACCGTGGGAGGATGATATTTGTTTTATTGATGAATAGATAGGAAATTTGTTAAATCATTTTATGTTTCTTCAACAATTATACCGACAATGGCGGCTACTCTTTTGGGTAGTTTTATTGTGGATGTTGTTTCAATTGATTTCGGTTTTTAAAGGGATCGAAAATTCTCCGTTTATTTTGTATTACATGTTTTCCACGCCGCATCGTGCAATGGACAGTATACCTATCACACTCATTAAAACTTCCAACGGTTACATCGATCATTTTGCATTTACAAACCGTGAAGCAGAGTTGCTTTTAAATAATGTTGAATTTTATAATCGAATGCGTAAAAATAATTATCAAGATGATATTTTACCTACGATTGCGCATCGGTTACCTCAAAAATGGTCAGTTGCCACAAAACAGTATGTGTACACGAGTTTAAGTAATGATAGTGTTCACTTTAAACAATATCCCAATTGGTGGTTAAGTTACGGTAGTACGTTAGGCTTAGCAACGCAAGAACCTATTGAGATGGTTCGTTCTTATGTTTATTTTAATAATGGCCAATTGCGTAAGTCGTTGTTTGATTCCGTCATTTTTAAAACTACTACGCGTTAATGCAAATTCAATTTTCTATAGCGCAAAGAGATTTAAGAGCAAGAATCATTTTTGGATGGCTCGCGCTGGTGTTAATTTATTTTTTTTATGCTCACAGTATGCTGAGTCAATTGGCAAGTCCGGTTCTCATTTTTCCTTCTAGCGATAATGTATTCTGGTTCATACATTTATTAAGAATACCTCAATTTTTATTGTCGAATTATTGGGTTGCAATGTGTTTTGATTTGATATTGTTTACGAGTGTATTAGGTAGTTGTATATTTCCTCGTAAAACTTGGTTGAATTGGATTGCTGTTGTAGGTATTTGGGTGTATTACTACACCTATAGTACAGCGGCAGGTAAGCATTATGCCCAAATAGGCTACTTTATAACGCCTGTTGCATTTTTAGCCGCATCGGCCAACAAATTCAATTTATTGTGGAATGCTGTTCGTTATTGGGTTTGCTTCTTATATACTTGTGCCGGTATTTATAAAATTTATTACGGTGGTTTTGGCTTTGACGAAAATATGAGTAATATTTTAATGCAAATGAATGGCGAATGGTTGTTATTGCATCCCCATGATTTAAGAAGTAGTTTTATTCAATGGTTGATTCAACATCCCGGAATAGCACAGCAATTTTTTAGATCAGTGGTATTGATTGATTTCGTTTTGATAATAGGTTTTTTTACCAAAAAGTTCGACCATTGGTTATTGGTAGGATTATTGCTGTTTCATATCGGTAATTATTTTCTTTTACATATTTCATTTATTGAGCAGTCGCTTATCTTTGCACCGCTCTTGCCTTGGCATAGAATCGACAAATATTTTCAAACTGACAATCGTCATGACTGATCTTTCCAAATTCGACCCTAATTCGGTCGGAAACCCTAACAACAACATCTTTGGCCTACCTTTTACAGAGGAAGACGCTCGACTCGTGATTTTACCGGTACCTTGGGAAGTAACGGTAAGTTATAGTGCGGGTACTTCGCGTGCACCGGAACATGTGTTTAAAGCAAGTTTGCAGGTTGATTTATTTGATCCTGATTATAAAGATGCTTGGCATCAAGGGTATTATATGCGCGATTGCGACAAGAAAATTCTGATGAAGAGTGATTATTTGCGCAGAGAGGCAGAATTATTTATCAACTATATATCTGAAGGACAAGTTGTTGCAGATAATAAGTTTATGTGCAAAACTTTGAAAGAAGTGAATGCAGGTAGTAATTACTTAAATGATTGGGTGTATACGCAAACCAAAGAATTAATGGCGCAAGGTAAATTGGTGGCGCTGTTGGGAGGCGATCATAGTACACCTTTGGGATTTTTTAAAGCCATTGCCGAACAACATGGTGATTTTGGAATTTTACAAATTGATGCACATTGCGATTTGCGGGTAGCTTATGAAAATTTTACCTACTCTCATGCATCGGTAATGTATAATGCTTTGGAAGAAATTCCACAACTTAAAACCTTGGTTCAGGTGGGTATTCGGGATTATTGCGAGGAAGAATGGGATTATATCAACAAAAGTAATGGTCGTGTTATTACCTACTTTGATAAAATCATTAAAGAAAGGCAATATGAGGGGCAAACCTGGGCAACCATTACCGATGAAATTATCAGCCGATTGCCCCAAAAAGTGTTCATCAGTTTTGATATAGACGGATTGGATCCAAAACTTTGCCCTAATACCGGTACGCCTGTTCAGGGCGGATTTGAAACTGAGCAAATCTTTTATCTCTTTAAAAAAATTGCAAAAACCGGCAGACAACTGGTAGGCTTTGATTTGAATGAAGTTGGGGTGAGTCAAGATGAGTGGGACGAAAACGTAGGTGCTCGCTGTTTATTTAAGTTATGTAATATGCTAGTTACCGCAAATCCGGTAAACTAACCTTATTTATGAATATATTTATTCGTGAAAATAGCGCCCTGATTAGCCATACAGCCCTCAGGGCGTTACTATTTGTAGCTGGTGTAGCCTGTTTGTTTTATGATCCTTATCAACTTAAATGGGTAGGTTGGATTGCAGTTTTTATGTTGATAGGAGCAGCAATTATATTTGTTCGCCTATTAGCATTTTTCAAAGCAAACATTACTTTTTTATTAATTGCGGTTTCATTGTTTTTATTAATTGTTAGTCAAAGTTTTGCGCTCTCAGTTTTGTTTTTTATTTCAGGATTTTCTTTACGGTATTTAGTTAAAAAACCATTGGTTATCGTGGAGGAAAAGGGGGTGCTCATGC
>JBJOQA010000392.1:0-6728 GCA_046050225.1 Bacteroidota bacterium
AGACCGGTAGAAGGCGACCAAGTGTACATATTAGCACCATTAGCTTTAATTTGTTTGCCACTACCTCTACATACGGTTTGACCCGGACCAACAGTCATGTTAAATTTATTTTTAACCGTTATATTGATTGTATCGGATGAGCTACAACCATGTATGGTAGTACCGGTTACAACATATTGGCGATTTGCTAAAGTAGAAGTAACAGGATTCGGGCAGTTGGTACAATCTAAACCTATTGCCGGGCTCCAACTATAATTTAACGCACCTGTTGCCACCAAATTCATGGTACTTCCACTACACAACAAGCGATCGGCTCCTGCACTTACAGTTGGTACTGCATAGGACTCCACAACTCTTGTTAATGTAGTTGCACAACCACTGCTATTGGTTGCAGTTAAAGTTGCATTATAAATACCAGCTACATTATACGTTTGCAATGGCGGATGCGTAACACTTGCCGTATTGCCGTTTCCAAAATTCCATGCCCATCTAATGGCAGAGGTATCCGGCCGTGTTAACTGACCGGCAAATTGAACGCGCAATGGTGTACAACCATTACCGGTAGCCAACATACTAATTTTTGGAGAAGCTACAACTCGAATAGGATTAGGTGATATGGCTGTATCAACACAACCAAATTGAGTACGTATAATCAATCTTGGATGATAAATACCCGGGGTTGTATAAGTTACACTTGGGTTAACTTCTGCAGATGATTGGCCATTACCAAAATCCCATAAATAACTAGTAACGACATCGTTTGTAAGACTAGAATCAGAAAATACTACCCTACCAGAATCACATAAAGCCATTGGATTGAATCCAAAGTTTGCAGCAACACCTTTAACTACAATCGTATCTAATCCTGTGATCGGCACTTTACATCCAAATGCATCCATCAAAATCATTTTAGGCACATAAGTACCCGGATAAATATAGGTATGTGTAATGGTACTATCAGCAGAATTTTCAAGATTTCCATCACTAAAGTCCCAAATAAAGAAGGCGTCTTCTTGTGTATGACCAACAAAACCAACTGTTAATGGGTTACAGCCTGTTTGCGGCGTATAATTAAATGACCCTCTTGGTCCTTTAACCGTTATGGTTTTTTCTAAATAGGTTGTACAGCCACCTGGTCCAGTTACGGTTAAACGAACCGTATAAATTCCTGCGATTGTGTAAAAGTGACTTGGGTTATTTAATGGCGACGAGGTTCCATCTCCAAAATCCCAAACTTGAGATATCGCATCTGTTGAGATATCCGTGAATTGTACTAAAAGTGGTGGGCAAAAAGCAACTGAATCGCTCATTAAGAAATTGGCACGAGCCGTTACAATTTTTACCAATTGGGTTTTAATAATCGAATCTGTACATCCATACAAATCAAATACGGTAAGTTTAACCGAATAAAGACCGTCTGTTGTGTAATTGTGAGTCGGGTTTACACCTACGGATGTTTGTCCATCTCCAAAGTCCCATACATAGGTTAGATTAGTTCCAACCGAAGCATTAGAAAATTGAACAGGTCTACCAGGGCAGGTTAATGTATCTGTTGTATTAAAATCTGCTGCTGGCTGAGAAACAACAAAAGGTGCCGTCATTCGAGTAGAATCAACACATCCCTTAGCATCTCTTACCTTTAAGGAAACCAAATATTGGCCTGAGTTTGCATAAGCATGTTGAAATGGACCGCTATTTAATGTATCTCTATTGCCATCTCCATAGTTCCACATCCAAGTTTGAATAGGATGTAAACCATCTGAAAAAGAGCTATCATTAAACAATACCAAACTATTTAAACAACTTCCGGCAACTGTTGTTCCAAATTTTGCTGTTGGACCATCTACTCTGATATAATTAGGTTTCACCAATGTATCAAAGCATCCTAATGCATCACGAATAATTAATCGAACATTATATAAGCCATTTGCCGAATAGGTATAATTATAAAAATTTCGAGTAGTAGAAATTGCAGGCGAACCATCTCCAAACAACCAAGTAAAACGGGTGACGTCAGAAGCGCTAATTCCGGTATTGAAATTCACTGCCGTACCTTTACAAGGTACCGTATCATTTGCCACAAAGTTTGCTTCCACGTCTATTACTCTTATTTGTAAAAATTTCGTGTACTCACAACCGGTAGTAGTATTTACAACTCTAAGTGAAGTATTGTACAAACCTGCTGCAGCATAAGTGTGCCGAGGATTTCTAATTGTTTCTGTAGCGCCATCACCAAATTCCCAATGCCATTCATTTGCCCCAATTGATTGGTCAACAAATATTCTTTCGAAGCGTTGAGCACAATTTACTCTTACAGAATACAACGCAATTGGTGGGTTAATATGTACATAATCTACCAAACGAATGCTATCAGCGCAACCATTACTCCAAACTGTTAATTGAATAGTAAAATGGCCGGTATCTTGATATTGATGGGTTGCATTTTGCAAATTAGAAAAAGAGCCATCTCCAAAATTCCATAACCAACTAGTTGCCCCTAAAGTAGAATCTCTAAATTCCAAAGTAGTGGTGGCACAAGCTTCTCTTGGTGTAACCGCATATAATAAATTTGGCCGATCGCCCACGATTATTGCACGATTGACTACTGCCGTATCTGAGCAACCACTTGCAGTAGTAATAATTAATGAAACAGGATAAATACCTGAAGTAGCATAAGTATGACTAGGCTGCGCTAAAGTAGAAGTGTTTCCATCTCCAAAATCCCATGTCCATGAAGTAGCAGGTTCAAAACTATTTACAAAACCTCGAAACGACTTAGTAAAAGGTGCACAACTGCTGTCTGGTAAAATAGTATTAAAAGATATAACCGGCTTACGAACACGTATATAACTAGGTTTTATTAAACTATCGGTGCATCCATTTACATTCGTCACTACCAATGTAACGGTATAATTTCCAAATGATGGGAAAACATGAACCGGATTTTGTTCGGTAGAAGTGGTGTTATCACCAAACTTCCACAAATATGAAACTGCATCTGCAGTTTGATTGGTAAAATTAACCGTAAATGGTGCGATACAACTTGTGGTATCATCTGCCACAAAACGCACATTTGGTTTAGGGAAAATCGTTACTGATTTAGTAATAGAATCAGTACATGCTCCAAAATTTGCAACCATTTTTACTGTATAAGTACCTCCGGTAGCATAAGCAATGACTGGGTTTAATGAAGTGGATGTTTGACCATTACCAAAAGACCATAATACAGAGGCCGGAGCGGGCATGGAAGTGTTTGTGAACTGAATATTAGTTCCGGCACAAACCGAATCATTTGAATTAAACCCAGCTAAAACAGTTCCAAGTGCAATCGCATTGGGTTTCACTATGGTATCCGTACATCCATTACTATTATAAACAATTAAAGTAACGGTATACACCCCTGATGCTTGATAAGTATGAGTTGGGTTTACTTCTATCGATGTTTCACCATCTCCAAACAACCATTTGTAAGTTAAGGAACCGGTGCCGGTTGAGGTATTATTAAAACTAATACTAGCCGGAGCAGAGCATGTTGAAGTATTTAAATTTGTAAAACTTGCTAATACACCTGTACTGATTTGTACATATCCGGTTTTAGAAATAGCCGTAACACATCCACTAGAGTTTCTAACTTGGAGCGATACATTAAAACTACCACTACTACTATAGGTATGACTTGGATTTTGCTCGGTGGAGGTTATCCCATCACCAAAATCCCATTGCCAACTTGTTAATGTACCACTATTGGCAACCGTTAAATCAGTAAATTGAACAGGCAATGGATAACAACCGGTTACACTAGAGGCAGCAAAATCAACTGTAGGTTTTGCATTAACGGTAATAAACTGAGTTTTAACAATAGAATCAGCATTGTTCCATGTTTTCACTACTAACTTAACCGTATATTGTCCGGGTTCAAAATAGGTAACAGATGGATTTCGTAAAAATGAAATCGTTCCATTTCCCAAATCCCATTTCCATTCGGTTGGATTACCTGCACTTTGATCCGTAAACCTTACTATTAATGGCGCGCAACCACTGGTTGTAGATGCAGAAAAATCTGCACGTAACTGCGCAAATCCGGTAAAAGAAAGTAAGGTCAGTAAAAATACACTGCATGCCTTGAGGCAATTGATGGCTGACATAGGTATTAGGCTTTTGTTTTATTAATGGATGAAGAACAAAATTCTCCACCTATAATAACTCAAAACTTATAAAAAAATTGTGCTGCTAAAAGAATGAAAGCGAAAAATAACTACAACCTTCTCATATTCAGAACCTTTGGATCTATGGTTCCATAAGGGGCTAATTGCATAATAGGCACATCCTTACGAACGAAACGCCATTTTCTATTTAAAAATACAAAGGAGGTTGGGGTTACCGGTGTATTAAGATTAATGGTTAAAAAGCCATAATCATCGCTGGAAGTCCAAGTACCTCTAATTGTATCTGCATCCAAATACCCAATCATTGGCCCGTCAATAAAGGAAGAAGTACGGGTTAATATAAATTTGTAACCGGCATAGCGATTTGTAATATCAACGGTGCTATCGGTGGCCAAGTCTACCACAAAGGTTCGATTTAAAATCTCTTCATCAAAATATTCTTGAAGTGCAGATTTGTTACCCAATGCGGCTAAGGTTTTCTTACATCCGGCGCATAGCAACAGGATGGCACATGCTAACGCAATAAAAAAACGACTCTTATAAATATAATCCGGCATGTCTTCAACTTTTGGGATTTTAAATATAGTATATTTTTTACTGGCCATTTTGTTTCATTCAATAATTTAAATACCTAAAAAACAGGCATAAACCATTAAAACGATTTTGAAAAGAATAAATTGTCATTATTTAAAGGGCAAAAAGTATTCCGAAAATTAAGCTTCCAAATTTCTAACTACTATTATCTAATCAAAGTAACATTTCCTTGTACTACTAAAATAGCACCACTATCGCAAACCACTTCCAAGGCATAAACATAAACATCTGCATTTAGTTTAGTTCCCCGCATGGTTCCATCCCACCCTGCCCCGGCATCATTGGCCAAAAACCCTACCTTTTCAAAAACCACATTACCCCATCTATTAAATATGCGCATATTTCTTACGCGTACCAACCCCTTCCCTCTAGGATAAAACACGTCGTTACTTCCATTTCCGTCAGGCGTAAATGTGTTAGGAACAAATAAATTTGATGCCGCATTACATAAAACAATAACGGTTAATTGATCTTGCGCTTCACAACCAAATTGATTGCGTACTTCTAATTGAAGATGGGTGGTTTGTAAAGATTTTATTAGAAGCGTATCTGCGCTTGAATTAATTGTGCCATCTTGTGAGTGCCAATGCCAACTATTCACATCTTGGGAAACCGCAGGAATAATGGTTACTGTTTGACCGGCCTGAACTGTTTGATTATCCCCCAGCTCAACCGTTGGAACAGGATGCACCGTAATTGTAATAAAAGCTGTATCGGCATAACAATTATAAGCATCAACCCCTCGTACCTGGTAGGTAGTGGTAACTGTTGGTTGAACAATCTGAACGGCGTCAACTTGATTAGAAAGCCCGTTAGCGGCAACCCATTGATACTGACTTGCGCCAACCACCGAAATAGTTGCCCTTTCCCCCGCACAAATTGCTTGATCATTACTTGCCGTAACATTTATTTTGGGGCGAACAACAATATTTACGGAATCAGTTGTAGCACAGCCAAAGCTATCAAATCCGGTAACCGAATAGGTGATATTACGTGTGGTGGAGCTAATTGGTGCAGGGCAAGTTGTACAGGTTAAATAATCGGCAGGACTCCAAACATACGACTGCCCGCCTGTGGCAATTAAGGTTACATCATCTTTACATTTCACCAAATCAGCACCCGCGTTAATGGCAGGTAGCGGACGCACTGTAACGGTTATATACAAAGTATCTTTATAACAATGCATACTATCCGTTGCCGCCACTTGATAAACGGTGGATTGCGTTGGTTGTACTTGTTGAATTGCAGCATGTACATCTGCACCCCACTCAGCCGGAGACCATGTATAGTGAACGGCACCTGTGGCTTGCAAGGTAGTTTGCTGCCCTACACAAATAGTTGGATTGGCTGTAGCGCGCAGTATAAAGGAAGGTGGCAAAACTAAGTTTACGGTATCATAACCAAAACATCCTGGTGCATTAAACCCTTTTACGATAAATTGGGTATTTTGTTGAACGTTTGCTACAGGATTAGCACAATTAGCGCAGCTTAAATTTGCACTCGGACTCCATAAATAATTATTTGCTCCGGAGGCTTGTAATTGATTATTACCATCACAAATTAACTGATCGGCTCCGGCTTGAACAACCGGTGGAGCAGTTACAACAATTGTAACATATCCGGTATCTATATTGCATTGCAATGAATCGCTACCTATCACCTGATAAGTTGTTGTTTGCATCGGACGAACAACTATAACAGAATCCTTTGCTTGTGCAGTAGGTATTGGCAATGACCACTTATACTGATTCATGCCACTTACATTTAGGGTTACAGCTTCTCCGATACAAATTGAATCATTATTACTTAACCTTAGGTTTTGAGGGGGATAAATTCGAATTTGCACCGTATCTGTATTGGAGCAACCGTATTCATTTGTTCCTTCAACTACAAACTGCATGGATGAGCCTGCTAATACAATTGGGTTGGCGCATTGGCTACAACTTAATCCCGTTGCCGGACTCCAGT
>JBJOQA010000393.1:0-2880 GCA_046050225.1 Bacteroidota bacterium
TAAGATTGCAATGTTGAAATACCCATTTTGGAGAACACTTTCAACAAGCCCTCATTTACGGCTTTCACATAATTCTTTTTCAATTCTTCAACATCCTTATCGGTTTTGATTTTACCGCTCAATTTAATATCGCGGATAGTAGACAAAGCCAAATATGGATTAATGGCGGTAGCACCAAAGCCAATTAAACAAGCAAAATGATGCACTTCCCACACATCGCCGGCTTCCACCACAATGCCCACAGAGCCACGCAAGCCTTTACGAATGAGATGATGATGCACGGCTGCTAAGGCCAATAAAGACGGGATGGGCGCGTGATCAGAGTCAATGGCGCGATCGGTTAAAATCAATACTTCAAATCCATCCTCCACGGCATCTACCGCATATCTACAAATACGATCTAATGCCTTTTGCAAACTACCCGGCTTACCATCCGCACGATAATACATCTGCAATGTTTTTGCTTGGAAGATGCCGGTATCAATACTTCTAATTTTTTCTAGTTCGAAATTAGATAACACCGGATGCTTCAATGCTACGGTATGGCAGCTTAAAGGATCTTCGAGCAACAGGTTACCATTATTTCCCACGAACGTGGATAAAGACATTACCAAACGCTCTCGAATTGGATCGATTGGCGGATTGGTTACTTGCGCAAATAATTGTTTAAAATAAGCGCTTAAATGTTGCGGTTGATCGCTCAATACAGCCAATGGCACATCGGTACCCATCGAGCCGATAGGCTCTTTACCATCCAATGCCATAGGCGCGATGATGGTTTCAATATCTTCGGTACTATAGCCAAATGCTTTTTGATATTTAAATACCTGATCGGCTTCTAAATGCGTAAACATTACACGCGGCTCAGGCAATTCTTCCAACCTAATTTTATATTTATTCAGCCATTCGCCGTAAGGCTTTTGCGAACAAATTTGTTTTTTTACTTCGGTGTCGCTAATAATCCGGCCTTGCTCCATATCCACCACAAACATTTTACCGGGTTGCAAGCGACCGTTCTCTTTAACGATGGCCGGATCAACCGGTAATGCGCCACTTTCAGATGCCATGATTACACGATCATCGTTTGTAACGCAGTAGCGAGAAGGACGTAAACCATTTCTATCCAAGGTTGCACCAATTAATTTACCGTCGGTAAAAGAGATAGAAGCCGGACCGTCCCACGGCTCCATCATTGAAGCATGATACTCATAAAACGCTTTTTTCACCGGATCCATTTCCATATCTTGATCCCAAGCTTCAGGAATCAACATCATCATTACATGCGGTAAAGCGCGGCCGGAAAGGGTGAGCAATTCAATCATATTATCCAGGCAAGCCGAATCAGACTGATTACCACTAACCACCGGTAAAAGCATTTCCATTTCCTCTTTGCTGAACAACGGCGACACAAATCCTTTTTCACTTGCTTTTAGCCAGTTTAAGTTGCCTTGCAGCGTATTGATTTCGCCATTATGCGCGATATAACGAAACGGCTGTGCTAATTTCCAAGAAGGAAAAGTGTTGGTAGCAAAGCGAGAGTGAACCAAGCCAAATGCAGATACCACGCGCTTATTAGACAAATCAGGGAAATAATTTCGCACTTGTGTGCTGGTTAATTGTCCTTTATACACCACCGTTTTGTATGAAAGCGATGCGATATAAAAACCAATGGCATCAATACGTACCGTATTATTAATGGTATGACTGGCATAATTACGTAACACAAACAACTTACGTTCAAAATCGAGGGATTGGGTAATATGATCAGGACAAGCCACAAACACTTGTTCTATCACCGGTTCAACCGATAAAGCCGTAGGGCCGATATTGTTGGTGTTAACGGGAACGCTGCGATAGGTCAGTACTTCGAGTCCGAGTTTTTCGGCAGCGCTGTTAAAAATTTCGCGACATTGTTCACGCAGTTTAATATCCTTTGGAAAGAAGAGCACACCTACGCCATATTTACCAAATGCGGGCAAATGCACGCCTAATTTCACACATTCATCAAAGAAAAACTCGTGTGGCACTTGTAGCATAATACCTGCACCATCGCCGGTATTATTTTCGCAACCACAGGCACCGCGGTGCTCCATGTTTTCTAACAGCGTTAACGCATCGCTAATATGTTGGTGCGATTTGTATCCTTTGATACTGGCAACAAATCCGATACCGCAGGCATCGTGTTCAAAAGCCGGATCGTACAAGCCGGGCTGTTTTACACTCGAAGTAAAATGTGTTGTCATGGTTGTTGTTTAACGGTTGATAAATGGCAAATCCATCGCATGGCAGGCAATCGCTTCAGTGTAGTTCGTTCAAAGGGTATGTGGATCTAGCTTACACGAGATAACCATAGAGGTTATCATTCTTTCCTAATTCAGTATAATTGATTTGATATTGTTGCATGTTTTTCACCAACAAATCATAATCTGATTTTTTTTGCAACTCAATACCAACTAAGGCCGGTCCTGTTTCTTTATTATGCTTTTGCATGTATTCAAAACGGGTAATATCATCTGTTGGTCCGAGTACATGATTCACAAACTCTTTCAATGCTCCGGGACGTTGTGCAAAGCGGATTAAGAAATAGTGTTTTAATCCTTCAAACTGTAAACTTCTTTCCTTAATTTCTTGCATGCGGTCGATATCGTTATTACCACCACCGATGATACAAACCACAGTTTTGCCTTTTATCTGATCGGCATAATCATCCAAAGCTGCAATACTTAATGCCCCCGCAGGCTCGGCAACAATCGCATCTTCGTTATACAATTGCAAGATGGTGGTACATACTTTTCCTTCGGGAACGAGATGCATATCATCCAACACATCCTTACAAATAGAGAAGGTGATATCTCCTACTCTTTTAACTGCGGCACCATC
>JBJOQA010000394.1:0-10667 GCA_046050225.1 Bacteroidota bacterium
AATTTGAATCTGTTTTTTTGCAGGATACGAATGCACTAACTAATAGTAATGCGGATAGGATTTTTTTCATGTTTTTATGGTTTTTGTTGTAAGGAATGGCTTGGAATAAAAACAACCAAAATTGAATTTCAAGCAGCTATTTTTTAATCTCTACGTTCAATTATCATTTGTTGTTCTGGATTTAAAACGAGTGGGTGAAAAGATTATTGCTTCTGAAATCGATTGTAAATAGGTTTAGGCATGCTATTATAAAGTAGTAAAAATACTATTTTACGTAGCTGAAAAATGCTTAGATATTGATTAGGAATAGTTTAGGCTTACAAAAAAGAAAAAAGGCTTCAGAAAGAAGCCTTTTAAAAAGTTGCGAAGAGAGGGATCGAACCTCTGACCTTCGGGTTATGAGCCCGACGAGCTACCGCTGCTCTACTTCGCGTTGCAAAAGTAGGGGAATTCAACTTATAATTTCAAATAATCTACATTTGTTTTAAAATATTTTTTTATGCAGCAACGATTTATAAGCTTACTTCTTATACTGGCAGCCACTTTCAGCTTATTTTCTTGTCGAAAAAAAATTAAAGAAAAGGCAGATGATTTGTATAGCAGACACCTTCAAACCAAAATAAAGATTCAAATATTGGCAACTCCTGATGTTGCAGATGCCAAGGAAGTACAACTCATCATTATGAATGATGGCCAAGAGGCGGGAAAATGGCGTATCAAACAAATTACCGACAGTTTATTTCAATTAAAACAAATACAACCGGTGGTAATTGTTGCAGTTCAAGCGCATCATCGTATGAACGAATATGGTATTGCCGGTAAACCCGATTTTATGCATCGCGGCGACAAGGCCGATCATTATTCCAATTTTGTTATCAATGAACTCCTACCCTACATAAAAAAACAATCCGGCATACGAAGTTTTAAAAAAACAACGATCATGGGTAGCTCTTTGGGTGGTTTATCCGCTTTTGACATCGCTTGGAATAATGGCGATAAAATTGACCAAGTGGGTGTTTTTTCAGGCTCATTTTGGTGGAGAGATAAAGACACCAATGACAGTACTTATCGTGATGAAAAAAATCGGATCGCCCATAACATGATCAAATCATCCCGTAAACGCCCCCATTTAAAATATTGGTTTTATGCTGGAGAGCAAGAAGAAACAGGAGATCGAGATCAGGATGGCCTGATTGATGTTGTTGACGACACGAAAGATTTGGTAACAGTTTTGCAAACCAAAAAATTCATCACTGCTTCGGATATTACCTATGTGCAATCGGCCACCGGCAAACACGACGAAGCGAGTTGGTCGGCCCAACTTCCGGCATTTTTATTATGGGCAATCGGAAAATAACCTAGCGTTTCAGCCATTTCATCCAAAATGGCAAACGATTCAATTTTAATGCAGGATATGGTTGCGGTACTGCGCCAAAACTGCTGTAAAAAAATGCAAGACTGGCAATATCACTTCCTTCAAAATCTAGAATTAAGCCTGATGCCGCATGGTCACGTATAAATTGATCGATTAATGCATGAGATGCACCAATGGTTTTCCCATCTGGGTGATTACCCACTAAAATATAATAAGCACGACGCTGATCAAATACAAAAGCTGCCGTTGCTACCCACTGATTGCGTGCATCTTTTACGCCATAGGCAATTGCCTTTCCTTGTTGATGCAGGGCGAAAAATAATTGTTCAAATTTTATATAGGCGTTTGCATCTATACCCCCATAAGCGATAGATTGCGCCCCTGCCAATTCAAATACTGCTTGAACCGAAATATCACGATGAATTGTAGCACCATATCGGTTTAATTTTTTTACATTTCGGGTGATATTATTTCTATAACCTTGTTGTATTTGTTCATAAGGTGCAGCTAAATCTAATACAAAATTCATGCGCTGCCGCATTGGATATTTATTTAATGAAAATTGATTCCCAAAATTCAAATCCATATCCCAATATTTATAATGCGCAGGTATGTGATCCAAAAAAACTTGCAACAATGTTTCAGTGATTTCTTGTCCAAACAAACCTAAACTTGCTGTTAAAAAAGGCTGATATAAATAGCTAAAGCCGTATTTTTTGCGATAACAAAGCGGCATTACAGCAACATAATCACCATAAACTAAACCCTCCCAATGTTCACACATCGCATCTAAATACCAACTGTAACCATAAATGAGTCCATTGGGAGCATTTGATATACAAGCATCCCATTTTTCAAAATCAATTTGCCGATATGGAACCAGCCGAATATGCATGATTTATTGAAAATAATGAGGAAATAATTTACGAATCGACCAATGCTGTACATCAATACTGAAGGATATATTACGCAAGAATCGTTTATCCGGCAAAGTGGATTTAAAGTAATCGCTGTATACTTTACTATATAACAGTGGCATATAAACGTTTACGGTTCCTTTAAATAAAGAAAGTTGCAAACCTGCATCAAATATAAACTTACCGGTGGGCGCTTGCGATTGCCAGGCTGCAGCATAAGTTCCAATATCTAAAAACAACTTAACCGGAATATTTACGGGCAAAATTCTTAAAGGATTAATGGATTTGGGTAAATCAGTTGTAAAATTGATGGCCGTTAACCAATCATCCGATTTCCCAATTTTATCACCTAACAAATCGGTGCGTACTTTAAAGAAACCGTCGCGCTGCATAATTTGCTGATTTTGCCAACCTTGAAACTCGTTTCTGCCCACATAATAATTTTCATAGGTATAATCTTCGTAGCCCTTTGGTCCGCTCATATTTAAGTGATAGGGATCCGTTTCAAACTGACGTAAATAAGTTTTTTCGCCCAAGTAAAAGAATTTTCCTGCAAACAACCGAACAGCAACGCCGCCTCCAGAAGGATAATTAAAGAAGTAATTTCCGGTAAGCCCTAATCGTACAAAATATTGTCCCTGCTCCATTTTAACTTCTGTTTTAAAAGGATACAGTGCGCGGGTATCTTCCCACACCCAACGTAATTGATTTAAATATCTTGAAGTTTTAGGATAGCTAATTACATCAATATCATTAATGGTATCACGGCCAAAATTCAATCCTTGCTCTTGTATAAAGAATGTTCGCCATTGCAAAAATGACATCCGATGACTGTTAGGATTGTTGGGAAAGAAGGATAATTTAATGCCCGGAACCAGTTTTGAATAACGCATTCTATTCACTTTTGCAGTAGAATCAGTGTAATCGTCGTGGTTAAAACTAGCACCACTCAACGAAAATTCTAGCTGGCGATATTTGTCCGTTTTTTTATGATAAGACAATCTAAACATTCCGCTAAAATCAGCGCTGCCGGTGCTATACATTGGTGCAATCAAAAACTGAAATGGCTGCGCCGGTAATTGATAATTATGCAAAACGATCCCCGGCATGAATCGATCGTAATGATTAAAGCCAACTATAGGTGCCCAAAAAATGGCGCGTTGATTGGCGGGTATGTTGAAATTGAAAAAAGGATAAACGCGTGTTTGCTTTTTAACCGGTGCCGCAGATGCCCAATTTTCGGCATAAAGATATTTTCGCCATTTTGCCGTATCAACCAAACTTTGTGATAAAGCAGTTAATAAGCTCGCCTCATTTAATGTTTCGCCGGATTGTATCAATGCTTTTAAACGCTGTTGCAAGTCGGATTTACCGATATTTTGTTGAATAGAATCAAACCAAACGCCGGCAAGATATTGCTCATTAAGCAAAGAATTTTTTCGATTCAATAAGGCAACATGGGTAGCTAATTTTTGTGCTTTTGCTTCATCAGCAGCCATCTTTAGCCAAAGCTCATTTTCATTTTTGGGAAGTTTATTGTCTAAAAAATGTACCTGCTTCTTTGCATTAGACACCTCAGGTTTTACCAATGAAATATCAGATTGCATCCATGTATTGATGCCATTGAGTATCCACGAATCATGCTGGGCATTTAGGTGTACCAATGCGTTCAAATAAGCCTTACCGGTTGCCCAAGCAATCATTTGCATGGAAGCAGGCGTTTTACCTGCAGCGTAAACCAAGGCGCCGGGATAACTTACATGAGGGGCATTTTCACAAATGGAGGGAACCAAATCCAATGTACTATAAGGGTAAGGACCTATTGCATGTGCGTAACTTCTTAAGGTTAACTTAGTTTGTTGAATAATTGCTACTTTATTAATCTTAGAAGCATTCGGATATTTATAATTATAAAATCTTAACTGAATAACCTTCCCGTCAGGCAATAAACAGGTATCTAAACTGTGTTCAATCATGGGCCCTGCCCACCAAACCACATCTTGGGTATTTTCTAAGGTTACCGTTAAATTTCTTTGCCCTAAAGTTTTTTTAACGGGCGAAGCAACAACCGGCGGTTGTGCCGATTTCGTTTTCTTTTTGATGCCGGATTTTCCTTCTGTCTTGTTAGCAATTAGCAACCCTTGATTTGGTTCTGCCATTGGTTCCTCTTGAATAACTTGGCCAGGAACCATCAATTGATAATTGGCCGGAATAGAAAAATGAATTTTATAAGCACCTCGATTGGTATACTGTTGCGCGCCATATACATAGGGCATAGGATGCCACCCGCTTTGATCGTAAACGGCAGGCTTGGGCAACCATTGCGTTACCGCAACTCCGGTGCTATCAAATCCAAAACCATTGATATTTTGGGGTAACTGCAGATGAAAGGGAGTTTCAATAACAACTTTACCTCCGGGTAATAAAGCTGTGGGCAAAATGATTTTTACAATTTCTTGATGTGCCGGATGATCTTCAACGATTACTAATTGCTGGTTTACTCTAAACTGCAGGCGATTGATATACCCCTTTTCTTCTTCTCTACTAAAGTAAAATCGGCGATCGCCAAATGACAAACTTTGATCGGTAAAAAAAGTGCGATCATTTTTATATGCATTCGCCCATAAGTGCATCCAAATAAAATGAAGTGTATCAGGCGAATGATTAAAGTAGGTTAAACGCATATCACCATCCAACATACGCGCAGCAGGCAATAGCGTTACGCTAATTTCGCCCTCCAATTGTTGTTGCCATTTTTTTTGCTGTGCAAAACCGGCATTAACTAACAGAAATGAACAAACGAAAATAAATACAAGCCGCATTGAAGGATGATTTTATTCAAATATAATCCAAAAAAAGGGTTAGAAGAAGGGCAAACAACATCTTCATGTTGCTTTCATCAGCAATTAGGCCACCACTGAGCTAGTTGGCACTAATAAAATCAGGTTTTTTAATAAAACTACTATTATACTTAAACCGAATATTCGTTCCTACCTGAATACGCCATTTTCCCATTTCCGGTAGCGTTCGCGGAAAGTAATACCCTTTTAATTCAATTGTACCAAATATGAGGTTTTCATTTCGCGTTCTGATACCGGCACCTACTGCAGAATATAGTTGTTGCCGTTTACCCGGCGCTGCTTCAATATGCAATAAACAAGCATCACCAAAAACAAAAGGAGCAAAACGAAAGCCCCAAAATTTTCGTAAATTAAAAAATACCGATTCTGTTTTAAGGGTAGCCCTAAAATCAGCTTTTAAATCAGAAAAATTAAAGTAGGGTAAACCAAATGAACTATTCAACAATAACGGGGCGTTGATTACCGGTTTAAATTGTTGGGTAAAGGTAGCACCTACAAAAAAACGTTGTAACCATTGTGGTGCCATTTTTTTTAACCTTGTAAAATGTTCAACACTGAATAATAAATCAATATCTTCTACTCCTCCCTTATAACTATATCCGCCCACTCTAAAATTCATACTGCTGTAAAAACCATTTTTGTTATAATGACTGCGCATTAGATCAACGCCATAATACAATCTTTTTCGAACGGCTCTAAAAATACTGTCTTCTTTATTGGTATACCCTGTAACAAATGAAGCAGAGAACCCCTGCGGCACATCCTCATTTCTACCAAAACCATAGATGAATTTGGCGCGATAAAAATCTTGTCGAAATATATTAAACGAAGCAAGTACACCATTAACGTTTGAATATCGCTGATCAAACAAAACATTAGTTTGGGTGGGTACCTCATAAAAATATTGCCATAATCCGCGCAATGCGATGAACTTACGCAAACGTGTATTCAAGTTCTTTTTGTAATAAAATTTACTGCCAAAATTAAAACCTACCCAACCATCCAATCGGTGGTACGTATATTGAAACTGCTGTTTAAACAGCGTATCTAAACCATAATTATTGTTGGTAAAATTGTAACTAAAATCAACCCCTCCTACCCATGGCATATATGGCGTTATTAATGGTTTTTCAAAACCGGTGTACCAAGTAACTTCTTCGTAACGATTACTATTAAAACCGGTATTGAACGATTTCATACCAATCGTCCAATTAATGAAAGAGCCATTTACATTTCTTTTAAGCCATTCGGCACCCCAACCCCATTTGGGTACACGAGCTGCATCATATAATGTACTAATAGCAAGCCGAGCACCCGAACCGCCAATATTCTCATCCTTTAATGTAAACTGAAAACGATTAGTAGCCTTCACATTTATGGAGCCGCCAATAGAAAATACATCTTTGGTAATCACCAAGATATCTAACAAACCGGTTATCGGATCCTCTTCTACTACTAAAATTCGCGCATCTTGAATAAAGGTTTGTTCGCGTAAATGCCGCTCATTATCGGCCAATAAATAAGGATTTAATGTATCACCCTCTTCAAAAAACAAATTATTTCTTATAACACGCGGAATGGTGGTTCGGTGAAAACTATTGGCCAATCGGGTTCCAAAGTTTGGGCTGTTTCTCAAGGTATCGTTTATATCTCCCTCTATCGATAGCCGTTTAAAATAGATTCGTCCAATTACCTTTCCCTCAAAAGCAAGAAAAGGATTTTCGATGGCGATAGACACCGTATCTGCGCCTAAAGTTTGCAAACTTTTTCCCAATTTTCCCAACAGCCCTTTTTTACGCGCCAAAAAGAAGGAATCTTGGGGGTTAGGTACCTGAGCCAATGCAGAATACTGAAAAACAAGCCCAGTAAGCAATAGCCAAATAGCTATCCATGGACTAAAAAGATATTCAGGGCGCTGCATATTTTAAAGATAATAAATTGCAGATAGAACTACTTAAATTGACTTCAGCTATCTACTACAACATCCCAATTTTAATGAAAATTTTGCATTACCACCTATGCTTGCTTTTGTGATTCTGTCGAATTTAGTATACTTTATATCGAACTAAATGGTTCGCTCCATTGTAAGTAGTTCACCAATTCTTAATTTCGCAGTTCATGGTAGAAGCATATAATTTTATTGGCGCTTGGCAATTGTTTCCTGAAAAGGGAACCTATGAAAACGGCGAACGCCCCGTTTCTGGTATCTATGCTATACAGGCAACTGAAAATAAAAAGGCCATTCAAATACAAATCAACTGGGTTTCGCTGGAAAATCAGGCTTTTTCGTCGGCTTTCGAAATTATAGCTGACGGCGAAATACATCCTTTTGAAAATCAAGATTTGGCGGATAGCGCAACAGCACATTTTAAAGATGCCTTACAATTTGAAATTCAGTTTATCAAAAACCGGCAATGCTACTTAAAAGTTTTGCACGAATTGATGCCCAATGGCTATTTAAAATTGGAACAATCAGGTTACTTAAAAGACGGGAAGCCCTATAAAAACATAGAATTTTACCACCGGCAATTAAGTGTTATTCCCTATTCTACTTCGGTAAGCGGTGCCGTAATAAAACCAACTGAAGAAGGTGTAATTAGACATAAGGCGCTAACAGCAATGGAAGAACAAACGAATATGCAACTTGAGCAAATTCGCAAACAAATTGAATTATTGGCCATTCAGGCAAAAGAAATACAAAGCCGAAAAGAATTAAGTATGATGATTTATTCGGCCAAGCTAAGTTTTGTGCCTGTAATCGGAAAGATTTATTATTTATATGAAAAGGCAGATGAAAACTTTCAGCTTTCTTTAATCAGTCCTAAAGAATATGGTAGCAGCGCAGGCCCGTACAAAAAATTCATTGCACCGGTTAAATTATTAGCAGATCATACTTGGATAGAAATATAAAAAAAGGAAACCGTTGGGTTTCCTCTTTTTTGTTATACGTTAAATTTTTCGCGCCAATTCAACATCCCGCCGGTAAGATTCACCACATTGGTAAAACCGGCTGCCTCTAATATCAAGCAAGCCTGACCGCTTCTATTGCCACTTCGGCAGTACAATATTAATTCTTGGTTTTTATAATCTTCTAATTCATCAATTTGCATCATTTGCACTTGCCCCAATGGCAATAATGCGCCACCAATATTAAATTCGGCATTTTCATGGGGCTCTCTTACGTCTACGATGTTTAGTTTTTCACCGGCATCTAAGCGAGCTTTTAGTTCTTCGGCTGTAATTAATTTCATGGTTGTAGATTATTCAATTGTTTAATGTTGTGTACTATCGGCAGGCGAAGGTTTTTCTGTTTGCAGCCAAACATCCAACACCATACCGGAGCGTATAAATTGTAAACGATTTTCTTCGCCAAAGTGCGTTGGACTTTGTCTATAGATATAAGCATTGATGGTATCTTTTATATTGCCATCTATCACCGGATTTACCAAAATACCTAAGGTATCTAATTGGATTTTTGCTTCCCCGTAAGTAAGACCAAACAAATCTGGTACAATAATATTTTCTTCATCTAATCCTCCCCCTATTATTAATGTAATTCTACTTCCCCATTGCAATTTGGTACCCGGCGTTATTCTGGCACCCTTAAAATGTTGTTCAATTACGGTGCCTTTCATAAAATCGGGGCGATAAACGGTATCCCCTAAAATTAAATGACTTTTTTGCAAAACGTCCAAAGCATAACTTAGGCTTTTGCCTTCTAATGATGGCATCACAATTAATGGTGGCACGTATCTATTAACGGTAAGATATACTGTACGATTTATTTTTACCGTACTATTGGCATCCGGCAATTGTTTCAACACAATTCCGCGCGTGGCCGTATCGGTATAAATGGAATCTTGTATTACCACATCAAAGCCCTTATCCTCTAATAATTTAATTGCCTCAGTGGTTTGTTTTCCGGCTACCGCCGGAACAGTAAGGTATTCGCCATGCTTGGTTATCCAGCCCAATAATTGCAGCACAATTACCACAATTAATAAAGCCAAGACCCCGGCAGCAATGATATTTACCCAAAGTGGCTTTTTCGTAATAAAGGAAAACATGTATTAATAATTTAAAATAATTCAGCAACTACAATTAAAAGCATTCTTCCAACAATGCACTGTAAAAATCAGTTAGTGTCCACCCCATTGCTTTTACTTGTTGTGGAATAATACTGGCTTCACTTTGTCCCGGAACGGTATTAATTTCTAACATGTAAGGTAATTGATTGGCTTCCTTATAAATAAAGTCGATACGCACTACCCCACTACAATTGAATACAGCATAGGCTTTTTGGGCCATATCTCTAATTTGTTGCGCAACAGATTCTGTTACTTGCGCAGGTGTAATTTCCTGACTTTTTCCTTCATATTTAGCTTCGTAGTCAAAAAAATCTTTCTGTGTAACCACTTCGGTAATTGGCAAGGTTATTATTTCACCTTTCGTTTTAAATACACCGATGGTAAATTCTCTCCCTTTTATAAACTCTTCAATCAAAACCTGATTGTCTTCTTTAAATGCCTTTTCAATGGCCGCAACTAAATCCACAGCTTCTGTAACCTTACTCATTCCGATACTACTGCCTCCATTATTGGGCTTCACAAAAACGGGCAATTGCAATTCGGCTAAAACAGCCGAGGACGATAATGGTGATTTTTTAAATAAATGCAAAGATTTTGCTACGGGAATTCCGGCGAAAGCCGCAACGGCAACGGTATAACGCTTATTAAAGGTTAATGCAGAGGTAGCCGCATCGCAAGAAGTATAGGGTATTTTAAGACAATCGAAATACCCTTGCAACTTCCCATCTTCTCCAGGTGTTCCATGCAGGATAATTAATACGGCTTCAAAATTGATTTTTTGCTGATTTACAATAATGGAAAAGTCATTTTTATCAACCGGAATACGTTCACCTGAATTGGTAGGATGAAACCAACCGTCGGGATGAATATCAATCAAAAAATAATTCCATTTTTCTTGATCTAAATTTTTCTCGATGGTTTGAGCACTTTTATAAGATATTACCGATTCTCCGGAATAGCCGCCGGTAACGAGCGCAATATTTTTTCTCATGATACTTATCTTTTCTACTGCAGCAAAGAAACGAAAATAGTTTAAGGTTTTTGGATTGTAACCACAAAGAAACCTGATTTAACAAATACTTGGAATCGGCTACAATTAAGCACCTTTTAAATGCGATAAAATGATGCCGGCAGCTACAGCCGCATTCAATGATTCGGCCTTTCCAAATCTAGGAATGGTAATTCGATGCTTTGCGATGGACAATAATTCTGCCGACAAGCCTTTAGATTCATTCCCGATTAGAATAATTCCTTCTTGCAATGCAGTAAAAGCTGAAAGTGGTGATCCGTTTAACGCTGCGGCATAAGTAGCAATATGTGGATGCTGCCTTAACCATTCTTCCAAGTTGGTATAAAATATATTTACCCGTGCAATGCTCCCCATCGTACTTTGAACTACTTTAGGATTATAACAATCAGCCGTATT
>JBJOQA010000395.1:0-5315 GCA_046050225.1 Bacteroidota bacterium
CAATCAACTTCGGTTGAGGGGTTCTCTTCCGAAATCTCTTGTTTAAAACGAAAAATGGAAAAGGATATTATTATGTTATATCAGCTGATTTGAATCTTTTAGTAAAAACACTTACACATTAATATATTTTTTAACGCTTAAACATGATTTTAAATTCAATTTTTACACCCCAAAAATTCGCCGAAACAACTAACTAAACGACCAGTAAAACTTAAATTTCAACACATTACACATTTTAATTTTTAATAACTTATAATTCAAATTCAATCTATTAAGCCCTATTTACAGCTAAAATTGTATTTCACTTTAGAGCAAGCCAAACTGTTGTAGCTAAATTATTATTATCAATAAATTTTGTTCTACAAATTCGATTAATATCCTTTTGGGATAAATCAAGCTTTGATTAAATTACTGAAGAACAATTGCTTGTTGGCAATTAAACAGTATTTTGTTATAGAGTTTGGCTCAATTACCCTATTTTTGCCCACCTAAAAAAATTAACAAAACACTATGAACAATTTGTTTTACGCTGTTCCTTTATTAGGAATTGTTGGACTTCTTTACACGTTCATCAAGTTTGCCTGGGTTTCGAAACAAGATGCAGGTACTGACCGGATGAAAGAAATCAGCAACTATATTGCCGAAGGTGCCATGGCATTTTTGAGAGCCGAATGGAAAATCTTGGGGTATTTTGTTGTTATTGTTGCCATTTTGCTTGCATTAATGGCAAAGTCAAATCCTCAATCTGATTGGACAATCGCCATAGCTTTTGTTATTGGCGCCGTATTTAGTGCTACTGCCGGTTACATTGGTATGCGTATCGCTACCAAAAGTAATGTGCGTACGGCACATGCTGCACGTACCAGCTTAAGCAAGGCATTACACGTTTCGTTTACGGGTGGATCCGTAATGGGATTAGGTGTTGCCGGTTTAGCGGTATTAGGACTTGGTGGTTTATTTATCATTTTAAGAGCTTATTTCGGTGCAACTGCGGTTGATTCGGCTGAAATGCTTAAAACAATAGAAGTATTAACGGGTTTTTCTTTGGGTGCAGAATCGATCGCATTATTTGCGCGTGTGGGTGGTGGTATTTATACCAAAGCAGCTGACGTAGGTGCCGATTTAGTAGGAAAAGTAGAAGCCGGTATCCCTGAAGATGATCCGCGTAATCCTGCAACTATTGCAGATAATGTGGGTGATAACGTAGGTGATGTGGCCGGAATGGGTGCCGATCTTTTCGGTTCTTATGTGGCAACAGTTTTGGCTACCATGGTGTTAGGACAAGAAACGCATTCAAATGACGCATTCAATGGTTATGGCCCAATTTTATTACCAATGCTAATAGCCGGTTTAGGAATTATTTTCTCTATTGTAGGTACTTGGTTTGTTCGCATCAGCGATAAAGCAGGCATTAGTACCGAGGTGGTGCAAAAGGCTTTGAATATGGGTAACTGGGGTTCAATTATTTTAACCGCCATCGCATCCGTTGGTTTAGTGTATTATATTTTGCCAGAAGAAGCCATGACTTTACGTGGAATTCCTTTTACAAAATGGGGTGTATTAGGAGCAATTGCAGTTGGATTAGTGGTAGGAACCTTAATGAGTATCATCACCGAATATTATACCGCTATGGGTAAACGTCCGGTATTAAGCATCATTCGTCAATCTTCTACCGGTCATGCAACCAATGTAATTGGCGGTTTGGCGGTAGGTATGGAATCAACATTCTTACCCATTTTGGTTTTAGCTGCCGGTATATACGGTTCTTATGCCTGTGCAGGTTTATATGGTGTGGCAATTGCTGCTGCCGGTATGATGGCCACAACAGCCATGCAATTAGCTATTGATGCATTTGGCCCAATTGCCGATAACGCTGGTGGTATTGCCGAAATGAGTGAATTACCCAAAGAAGTTCGTGAAAAAACCGACGTGTTGGATGCTGTAGGAAATACAACCGCTGCAACCGGTAAAGGTTTTGCAATTGCATCTGCAGCATTAACTGCCTTGGCATTATTTGCTGCTTTTGTAGGTGTTGCGAAAATCGACGGTATCAATATTTATAAAGCCGATGTTTTAGCTGCTTTATTTGTTGGAGCGATGATTCCTTTCATCTTCTCCTCTTTAGCCATCCGTGCGGTGGGTGAAGCTGCAATGGCAATGGTTGAGGAAGTACGTCGACAATTTCATAGCATTCCCGGTATTATGGAAGGAACCGGAAAACCTGAATATGATAAATGTGTGGCAATTTCTACCGATGCATCTATTAAAAAAATGATGGCTCCAGGTGCAATCGCGATCTTATCTCCTATCATTATCGGATTTATTTTTGGTCCGGAAGCTTTAGGCGGATTTTTAGCCGGTGCAACTGTTAGTGGTGTTTTGATGGGTATGTTCCAAAATAATGCAGGTGGTGCATGGGATAATGCCAAGAAGTCGTTTGAAAAAGGCGTAGAAATTAACGGACAGATGTATTATAAAAAATCTGATCCACATAAAGCATCTGTGACAGGGGATACGGTTGGTGATCCTTTTAAAGACACTTCCGGCCCATCCATGAACATCTTAATTAAATTAATGAGTATCGTTTCATTGGTAATTGCACCTACACTGTATGCCATTCATAAAGATAAAATTGAAGCAGGCAACAAACATGAAGCTGTTGCTCCTGTTTCTAAACCGGTTGTTGCTAGCTCAACTGCCAATACAGTAGCTTTGCCAACAACACCGATTAACAAATAAAAATATATTTCATGCAACGCTTTTAAAACGTGTTGCATCATTATAGTCTTATCAAAACCATTATAACCGAAAGTCCCGTTGTTTCTACAATGGGGCTTTTTTTATTTTGAGGTTTGCAACAATTTCGTAGATTGTGGCATGACACCGGTAATTCTATTTTATGCAATTCCGGCTTTCGTATTGCTGCTATCATTGGAAGCCTGGTTTTCTTACAAAGAACATAAACACGAGTATGAAACAAAAGATACGTTCGCTAGTTTAGGACTAGGGATTGGTAATGTGCTTACCGGCTTTATTACGAAAGCGCTCATCTTTGGGTTATTTAGTTTACTTTACCGTTATCGTCTTTTTAACCTATCCACCCAATTATGGTGGGTTTGGGTTTTATTATTTTTTGCAGATGATTTTTCTTACTATTGGTTTCATCGTATTAGCCACCAAGTAAATTATTTTTGGGCTAGTCATGTAGTACATCATTCCTCTCAACATTATAATTTAGCCGCAGCATTACGCCAAACATGGACCGGTAATTTATCCGGTGCTTTTTTATTTTGGGCTTGGTTACCACTAGTGGGCTTCGACCCCTTAATGGTTTTATTTATGCAACAAATCAGCCTTATTTACCAATTTTGGATTCATACCGAATGGGTAGATCGGCTGCCTAAATGGTTTGAATATATTTTTAATACCCCATCGCATCATCGGGTGCACCATGGCAGTGATATTGACTATTTAGATAAAAATCATGCGGGTATTTTAATTATTTGGGATCGAATGTTCGGCACATTTAAAGCCGAAAAACAAACCCCAAAATATGGACTAACCAAAAACATAGAGTCTTTTAATCCAATTGTGGTAGCACTCACTACATGGGGTCAATTATTAAACAAGATTTTTAAAAGTGGTTCCATAAAAAATGGAATCAACTATTTGATACAACCCCCGGGTTGGAGCCATGATGGCAGCAGCCGAACCACCGCTCAATTAAGGCAGGATATGAAAGCACACCAAAATTTGCAGTGATTTGCTAAAATGAATTTTCAATAAAAAACCCTACCTTGCCATCAATTATTACCAACTTTTTATGTTGCATTTGTCATCCCCTTCTATTTTAGGTGGCAACTTAGATTTGCTCAACCACTGACGCTGTGCGTAATTGTATGTTCCTTATCGGATGCTAATCCAGCATCAGCATTTCAACTTATTTATTGATTTTAAACACAGTTACATTATGTCGCATGCAACTAACTTAAGTGCTATTACGCAAAGCTATATTCAATTAGAAGAACAATACGGTGCCCACAATTATCATCCGCTACCGGTGGTACTTGAAAAAGGCGAAGGCGTTTATTTATGGGATGTTGACGGAAAAAGATATTTTGATTTTTTAAGTGGCTATTCGGCCGTTAATCAAGGACATTGCCATCCTAAAATTGTTGCCGCTTTATTACAACAAGCTACCCAGCTAACCCTCACCAGCCGGGCATTTCATAGCAATTTATTAGGTAAATACGAGCAATATATCACCCAGTATTTCGGGTACGATAAAGTTTTGCCCATGAATACCGGCGTTGAAGGCGGTGAAACTGCCATCAAACTGGCACGTCGATGGGGTTATACCGTAAAGGGTATTCCTGAAAACCTAGCAAAAATCATATTTGTAGAAGGTAATTTCTGGGGCAGAACCATGGCGGCAATCTCCTCTTCAACCGACCCAAGTAGTTATAAAAATTTTGGGCCGTTTATGACCGGTTTTGAAATTATCCCTTATAATAATTTAACTGCTTTAGAAACTGCATTGAAAGATCCACATGTAGCGGCCTTTATGTTTGAGCCTATTCAAGGTGAAGCCGGCGTTGTGGTGCCGGATGAAGGTTACTTAGCAAACGTAAGAAAACTTTGTACCGAAAACAATGTACTGATGATTGCCGATGAAATTCAAACCGGCTTAGCCAGAACCGGTAAAATGTTGGCCTGTGATCACGAAGATGCGCGACCCGATATTTTAATTTTAGGAAAGGCATTAAGTGGCGGAACATTACCTGTATCGGCGGTATTAGCTGACGACCCAATTATGCTAACCATCCACCCGGGTGAGCATGGAAGTACTTATGGCGGTAATCCTTTAGCTTGTGCAGTAGCTACAGCGGCATTAGAAGTACTCAAAGAAGAGCATATGGCCGAAAACGCAGCTATAATGGGTGAAAGACTAAGAGCGGGACTAAGAGCGCTTCAATCGCCTTATATTGAGCTAGTACGTGGTAAAGGTTTATTAAACGCCATTCAAATCAAACATCCCAATGCAGAAGCTGCATGGGAACTATGCTTGAATTTAAAAGAGAATGGATTATTAGCCAAGCCAACGCATGGAGATAAAATTAGATTTGCACCACCACTCCTTATTACAGCCGAACAAATTGATGAATGTATTGCGATTATCGAAAAAAGTTTAGCAGCACTTTAATTAAATTTCATATGTTTAATTAAAAATAAATATGAATAAGTTAATTATCTTTTTATTTATCTGTTGCTTACACTTGCAAGTTCGTGCACAATCTTCCGCTGAGAGAAAAGAA
>JBJOQA010000396.1:0-4472 GCA_046050225.1 Bacteroidota bacterium
TTTGAACGGGTTTTAAAGGAAGCGATTGGTAGATTTATTCCGCGTGTAAAAGAGTTGTTATTGTCGGATGTTTCGGTGTATGAAAAAATTGAATTGTTTTGCCATGAATACATCAGCATGGCAATGGAAAACCCTTATATACCTTTATTTGTATTGAGTGAAGTGAATCGGCAACCGGAAGTATTTATCAGTAAAATGTTTTCGGGCGGGCTACCGGATTTTTCGGTATTTGTTCGTCAGTTAGATGAGGAAATAGAAGCAGGCAGGATGCGAAAAATTAGCCCAGTTCAGTTATTAATGAACATGATGGGGATGTGTGTATTTCCTTTTGTGGGTAAGCCCATATTACAAGCTTTAATGGGCTTAGATGAATTGCAGTTTAGAATGGTGATGGAGCAGCGCAAACAACAAGTGGCTAGCTTTGTTTTGAATTCAATAAGAACGTAATATTTTTTTATGCAGAAATTAACTAAATGGTTAAAATTGTTTGTCCTGTTTGCAAGTACAAGCAATTTTGTTCAGGCGCAGGATACTGCGTTGTATTTAGATTCGGTTATATCGATCTCTCTTCGCAATTATCCTTTGGTGCAGCAAAAGCAACTCGTTGCTAAAACTGCGGCATTAACGGTGGAAAATCTTTCAAAAGGTTATTTGCCTCAGATTAATTTGGGGGCACAGGCAACATACCAAACGGCAGTAACCGGCTTAAATATAAGTTTACCCGGTATGTCAATTGATCCCATGAGTAAAGACCAGTATAAGGTGCAGGCAGAAATCAGTCAGTTGATTTATGATGCCGGTGCAATTAAGGCCCAACAGCAGGTGCAACAATTGCAGGCCAAGGTAGAAGATGGCAAGGTGGAAGTTGAATTGTACAAATTAAAGGAGCGTGTTACCCAAATTTTTGTGGCCATTTTGTATTTAGATGCGCAATCGGCGCAATTAAATTTGGTGGAGGCGGACTTAAATATTGGTTTAAAGAAACTTACCGCTCAGGTTGAGCAAGGTGTTGCATATCGGTCAAACCTCAATACAATAAAGGCAGAGTTGCTTAAGTTGCAGCAGCGCAAAATAGAATTGGCGGCTAACCGTACCGGATTAATTGACGTGTTGGGATTATTTATGCATCAATCCTTGCCAGCGTCGCAAGCCTTTAAGAAGCCTGCTACAATTGAAAAAGAGAAGATTCAAATACAACGACCCGAGTTGACCTTATTTGCGCAGCAATCAAAATTAGCGTTACAACAACTGCAAATGATTCAGGCGAAGAATATGCCTAAGGCCGCTTTGTTTGTTCAAGGAGGGTATGGTAGGCCCGGACTAAACATGCTGAAGAATTCATTTGAATGGTTTGGAATTGGTGGGGTTAAATTGAGTTGGTCGCTAGGAGCTTGGTATACAGCGCCTCGCGAAAAAAAGATTGTTCAATTACAATCAGACGCCATTCAAATACAACAAGCTACTTTTTTATTGCAAACCGCTACACAGCAACAGCAGCAACTTGCCGAAATAAAAAAATTACAGCAATTAATCGGTACTGATCGTGAGATTATAGAATTGCGTGAATCTATTAGAACAGCAGCGGAGGCACAATTACAAAACGGCGTGATTACGGCTAATGATTATTTACGAGAAGTGAATGCGGCTGACCAGGCAAGGCAGACAATGCTTACGCATGATATTCAGTTGATGCAAGCACAGCTCAATTTGCAATTAATTAACGGAAGATAAAATTAAAAACCGCCGAGCTTTTTGTTGCCGTTGAAGTGAGTGACACAACTGCAGCCCGGCTTTAGAAAAAAGTTGACAAACAAAAATTGAAAATAAGGTTATGAAAAATACAGTTGCATTTATCAGTTTACTATTGCTGGCATCATGCGCCGCTAAAAAGAATCAGTTTGATGCGCAAGGTACTTTTGAATCGGATGAGGTTTTGGTATCCGGAGAAGTAGGCGGCAAATTGGTGCAGTTTAATGTTGAAGAAGGCAAACAACTTCGTGTAGGCGATACTGTTGGATGGGTGGATGCGGTTGGGCTACAATTGCAGCAAGAGCAAGTAGAGGCCAGTATTGGCGCTTTAAGTGAAAAAACTGCGGATGCGGTTCCGCAAGTGCAATTGTATAAAAATCAAATAGCGGTTCAGCAAGCGCAGTTAGAGAATTTAATGCTGGAAAAAGGGCGAATTGAAAGATTGATAAAAGCTGATGCGGCAACCGGTAAGCAGTTAGATGATATCAAGTTTCAAATAGAGACGGTGAAGCGTCAATTGAAAGTAACCGAACAGCAAATTTCGGTTGCTCAAAATAATGTTCAAACGCAAAACCGTTCGGTATTGAGTGAAGCCGCGGCATTAAAAAAACGCGCAGCGCAAATTGCCGATCAATCGCACCGTGCCATCATCGTTAATCCGGTGGCGGGTACGGTGTTAACCAAGTATGCACAACTAGGAGAGGTGGCAGCACCGGGTAAGGCCTTGTATAAAATTGCTGATTTAAGCGTGGTTACTTTACGTGCATATGTAACAGGCGATCAAATACCGCAAATTAAATTGGGCCAAACGGTTCAGGTGCTTACGGATAGTGCTGCAGGTGTTTATCGCCACCATAGCGGGGTTATTTCTTGGATTGCAGATAAGGCGGAGTTTACGCCCAAAACGATTCAAACAAAAGATGAACGGGCAAATTTGGTTTATGCCATCAAGGTGCGCGTGAAGAATGACGGTAGTTTGAAAATTGGGATGTACGGCGAAGTGAGCTGGCATTAATGTTAATTATCAACTTTTAAATTCAACGGGCATGTCGGCTGTAATTGTTGATCATATTCATAAATCATACG
Organism: Bacteroidota bacterium; assembly: GCA_046050225.1. Classification (GTDB taxonomy): domain Bacteria; phylum Bacteroidota; class Bacteroidia; order Chitinophagales; family Chitinophagaceae; genus Ferruginibacter. The sequence continues at coordinate 2,836 of JBJOQA010000396.1, forward strand.
GGGCTAAAAAGCAGCAAGTAACCGCGCTACAAGACATTAGTTTTTCGGTAGCGCCGGGTGAATTGTTTGGCATTATCGGTCCGGATGGCGCCGGTAAAACTTCTTTATTTCGCATACTTACTACTTTGCTCTTAGCTGATTCGGGCTCCGCAACCGTAGCCGGTTTAGACGTGATTAAAGATTATAAAGCTATTCGAAAATGCGTGGGGTACATGCCGGGGCGCTTCTCCTTATATCCCGATTTAACGGTGGCCGAAAATTTAGATTTTTTTGCAACAATTTTTAATACCACGGTTAAAGAGAATTATCATCTCATTAAAGACATTTATCAGCAAATTGAACCTTTTAAAGATCGGCGAGCCGGGAAATTATCGGGTGGGATGAAGCAAAAATTAGCCTTGAGTTGTGCCTTAATTCATCAGCCATCGGTATTGTTTTTGGATGAGCCTACTACAGGTGTAGATGCCGTTTCGCGCAAAGAATTTTGGGAAATGTTAGGCGGTTTGAAAGCAAAAGGAATTACCATTTTAGTTTCTACACCCTATATGGATGAAGCAAGTAGATGTGATCGTGTAGCCCTGATGCAAACGGGAAGATTAATGCAAGTAAATACACCATTGGCAATTACACAACAATTTGGTAATCCTATTTGGGCCGTAAAATCGGCCGATATGTTAGCGTTATTGCAAATGTTGAAAGCATTGCCCGAGGTAGAAGATGCTTATCCGTTTGGAGAATATCATCACATGGTATTGCATAAGGGAGCCTCATTGCCCGAATTGCCAAGTACTATAACCTCCGTTGAAATTACCGCTGATATTGAAGATTGTTTTATGGCGTTGATGCGTCATCATGCTAGGGATGAGGCTTCATTAAAAAATATTAATTCATGATTCAGGAAAATATATATGCCATCACTGCTCATGGCCTTACCAAAAGGTTTGGTGATTTTGTTGCTGTAGATCATATTTCATTTGAAGTGAAAAAAGGTGAAATATTTGGATTCTTAGGTGCGAATGGAGCCGGTAAAACTACCGCTATGCGGATGTTGTGCGGTTTGTCATTACCAACTTCCGGAATTGCTACCGTGGCAGGTTTTGATGTGTTTAAAGAGAATGAAAAGATTAAGCGCAGCATCGGTTATATGAGTCAAAAATTTTCGTTGTACGAAGATCTTACGGTAAAGGAAAATATTCGTTTTTATGCGGGTATTTATGGCAAATCAAACGCTTATATCAAAGAGCACACCGGTTATTTATTGGAAAAATTATATCTAGAAAAGGAAGCGAATACATTGGTAAAATCCTTACCCCTAGGTTGGAAACAAAAACTTGCTTTTTCGGTTGCCATTTTTCATGAACCCGAAATTGTTTTTTTAGATGAACCTACCGGTGGGGTAGACCCTGTTACGCGACGTGAGTTTTGGCAAATGATTTATCAAGCAGCAGCAACCGGAATTACCATTTTTGTTACTACCCATTATATGGATGAGGCAGAATATTGTAACCGGGTTTCTATAATGGTAGATGGAAAGATTGAAGCGTTAGATACCCCAACTGCTTTAAAGCAACAATTTGCTGCAGTGAGTATGGATGAAGTGTTTCTGAAATTAGCTCGAAAAGCGAATCGAACAGCGT
>JBJOQA010000397.1:0-9559 GCA_046050225.1 Bacteroidota bacterium
TTTCTTTCGAGTGTATCCATTAGCTGTGCACAGGTTAATCCCTCTGCTTTAACTCTGCCTAATTTGTGATAAATGATCTCTCCTGAAGCATTCAGCGCAAAACCATTTAATTTTTCATTGGAACTTCTGCCAATAGCATTGTACACATCATCCTCTTCCTTATTTAAACTGGAAACATGAATATTGAGTACATCCTTTTTAGCAATTTTTAGCGCTGTTCGTTGATAAGTTTTTAAATTAATGGTGGTGTCGCGTTGAACATTACTAAATACATAGGATGGACGGATAATAGTGCATGAATTCAAGAATACCAACAGCAGTATCCACATAAACATCACACCTGCAATACTTTTTCCTGTGTTGGATATAAAAACTGAAATTTTCATGATTGCACTAAACTTACAATAAACGGTATAACAAGATGAAAAAGGTAGGGTGAGCAATTAAACTGAAGTAAAGCTCGATTACCTGAAAATGAGTTTAATCTTTTGTAGCATTGAGTTTGCCGTCACGATATTTTTTTATACCATAACCCACACCTGCAGCTACTAAAAAACCTAAACCACCATCTATTGGTGCATCAGGGTCTTCTCCAGGATCACCCAATTGTGCAAAAGAAGTATAGGGCACAACACTAAAAGCTATAATTAAGAAAGTAGAAATCGTTATAAATTTCAAAAACTGTTTCATTTACAATTGTTTATTTTCAGTTGCTACAAAATTAGGGATTGTTTCTTTATAATCCCTTATAAAGAAATCATATTTAACTCTGTTTTGAATAAATAAGCAAAACCACAACCCAATTTTCAAAAATACGGAAAAAATATGCGTTTTTATTTATAAGTTGATAAAAAAAACCTCCTTTCACTATAATTTTCGTAATAAATTTGCTACAATCAATTAAATAGTAACAGTGAGATTTACAAGGTTTTATGAGTAATTTTGGTTTCAACCAGATTAACTGCATAATTTCATACCATGAAGAAACTAATCCCGCTTTTCTCTTTAGCATTTTTATCTTTTATCCTAGCGCATGCTCAAACCCCTTTTACTCCCGGTAATATTGTGGTTTATAAAATTGGCAATGGAGAAGATACCCTTTCAAGTGCCCCCTTTGCCGTAAACATTGATGAATTTGAACCTACAGGTATTTTTGTTGCTTCCCATCCCCTGCCAATTGCATTGAATGGCGCTAATAAACGCTTAGTTGCCTCCGGAAGTGCCACTTCTGAAGGAATGCTTTCTCGTTCCACCGACAACCATTTTTTAGTAATTACGGGATATGATACTGTACCAACACCCACAAGATCTTCTTTATCCGGTTCAAACGCTACCATTATTAACAGAGTGGTTGGTTTAATGGGTTCGGATGGCAATGTAGATGTTACTACTAGTTTATCAGATGCTTATAATGGCAGCAATATTCGTGGTGCCGTGAGTACTAATGGTACCGATATTTGGATTTCAGGCACCGGTTCTCCGGTTGCAACCGCGGGGGTACGTTATTTAACAAAAGGTAGTACCACTTCAACGCAAATAAGTACCACCGTTACTAATGTTAGAAATTTGGAAATTGCAAACGGACAATTATATTGCACCACCGGTAGCGGTGCTTTTAAAGGCGTTTCTGCAGTTGGTACCGGCTTGCCAACTACTAGTGGGCAAACCATTAGCGTATTACCCGGCTTCCCCAATACCTCTGCAACCGGGCCCGACCCCTATGCATTTGACATCAATGAGGCAGGAACGGTAGCGTATGTTGCAGAAGCTAGATCTAAACTTACCGGAGGTGGGGTTCAAAAGTGGACTTATAATGGTTCAACATGGAGTTTAGCTTACACATTAGATTCTGGCCTTACACTTGGCGTAAGATATTTAGCTGTAGATTGGTCAACCCCACAACCAACCATTTATGCTGTTACTAGTGACCCCATTGTAAAAAATGTTCCGGGAAATAAACTAGTAAAAACGATTGACAGCGACTCTACTGCTGCATTTGAAGTATTAGCACAAGCCGAACCAAATTTTGTTTTTCGTGGTGTAACCTTTGCGCCGGAAGGAGGCGCCTCTATTACATATACTTTTACCGGAACAGGCAATTGGAGCAATGCAGCCAACTGGCAAGGTGGTACCATCCCTCCCAACCCGCTTTTGTCGGGCACTATTGTTATAGACCATCAAGCGGGCGGAAATTGTTTGGTAGATGTATCTCAAGTAATCAACCAATTTGGTGCTTTAGTTGTAAAAACCGGCAAAAATTTAATAATACCCGGATCCTTGTCGGTAAACTAATTGAATAAACCTGCAACTTTTAGCTGCTTCAATAGTTGTATAAGGAGATTATGCACACCACGTTAACCATTATTCGCTATAAAAAGCGGTTTATTCCTTTTGCATTATTGGCAATGGCATTATTTAGATGGCCATTATGGAGAAAAAAAGGGTTACATTTTTATAAATTAATGGGTAGCGGCAGAAACGGAAGTTTTGACAAAACCCCCGATTGGCAACAATGGGCCATCTTGGTTACCCAAGAACATACAGATCATTTACCTTTATTTATACCGGCACAAACCAATGGATTGATTAAAAAATGGTTATGTTTTTTTCGATGCGAAGTTTGTACCATTGAGTTGATTCCTATTGAAGGCCATGGCACATGGGATCAAAAACCGGCTTTTGGTACCCTACCCAAATCATCCGAATACGAAGGCCCAATTGCAGTTTTAACGCGTGCTACTATACGAATTTCAAAACTTAAAGCATTTTGGAGTTCAGTAGATCAAGTGGCTCGGCAAATGCAGCTGGCACCGGGTTTTATCCAATCGTTTGGCATCGGCGAAGTACCTTTTATAAAACAAGCAACTTTCAGTATCTGGCAGGATAAATCAGGCATGAAATCATTTGCTTACCAGATGCAACAACATAGAACCGTTATTCAGCGAACACGAAAAGAAAACTGGTATTCGGAAGACCTATTTGTTCGATTTATTCCGAAATCTGTTACCGGTACGGTGAAAGGTGAAAATCCTTTGAAAGGAATATCCTAAGTTTGCATGACAACGATTGCGGCGCCTTAAAAATACACCATGATGGTGGGCAGTTTCTTATTACCTGAGAAACACCGTATTTAATACCAACAATATGAAGAATATTAAAATCATTGAGGTACCAAGCGAAATTGGTGCAGGAACCCGTGGTGCCAGTTTAGGCGTAGAAGCCATTAAAATTGCAGCACTCGATTTTATGAGCAACTTCTTTGTTCATTTCCCTTCAGAGCGAGTAGAAAATGAAAACAAATTATTGTTTGAGCCTATTCAATCACCTTATGCCAAAAGAATTCACGGTATTCACACCATGTACGAACGTGTAAGTAAGGCAGTACATGATTCTATCAAAGGGCATTTTTTTCCGGTTATTTTAAGTGGCGACCACAGTACTTCAGGCGGCACGATTGCCGGTATAAAAATGGCTAAACCCAAAAGCAAGCTTGGCGTAATATGGATAGATGCGCATGCCGATTTGCATACACCATTTACAACGCCTACCGGCAATATGCATGGGATGCCTTTGGCAACAGCTATTGCAGAAGACAACACAGAATGTCAGGTACATGAACTCGATGAAAAAACTTCCAAACTTTGGGAACAACTAAAACAAATAGGTAAAATTCATCCGAAGATTTTACCGGAAGATATCGTATTTATTTCCCTTCGTGATTTTGAAGCGGAAGAAAAGGCATTGATTGAAAAACATGGCATCAAAGTTATTACCACCAATGAAGTAAGAAGAAATGGCGCCGAAAGTGTGAGCCGAAAAGTATTGCGCTATTTATCGGATTGCACGGATATTTATGTAAGCTTTGATGTAGACAGTTTAGACTCATCTATTTCCAAAGGAACCGGCACACCGGTAAGCAATGGATTAAGAGAAAGAGAAGCAGAGGATTTAATTAGTAAGTTCATGCAGAATAGAAAGATTTGTTGTTTTGAAATCACTGAAGTAAATCCAACCTTGGATAAAGAAAATTTAATGGCCGAAATCGCCTTTAATATCTTGCAAAGAAGTGTAAACGTTTTAATGATGAACTAATGCGCATATTAATAGCTACGCATCGGAAGAAATTATCATTTTTAACAGGACTGCTTTTGCTTGCCTTTAGTCAGCTTTCGGCCCAAAATACAACACCGGTATACACGAAACAACTAGCAACATTTCGCGCAGATTATATCACCAATCATGAAGTAATTACCGATAAAAATCAAAAAAAGTTTTTTGATTTTTATGCGCCCGATCTTCGTTATAAAATTGAGGCGAAATTAGAACGGATTGAAGATACCGTGGGTATTATCCTGAAAACCTCCAACAAAAGCAAGGTAAAATACTTTGTTTTTGCCAAGGCGCATTTTTTAATTAAATCGCAGCCGGTAACGCTTACTATTTACCAACAGCGCGAATTAACGGCAACAGCCGAATATAAGGACTATTTGTTCCTTCCCTTTATTGATCAAACCTGTGGGGTAGAAACCTACGGAGCCGGAAGATACATCGATCTTTTAACCACCGATATCAAAAACAATACAATTATCATCGATTTTAATAAATGCTATAACCCTTATTGCGCTTATAAACCAATTTACTATTGCCCAATTCCTCCTAAAGAAAATATTTTAAAATTGCCCATTTTAGCCGGCGAAAAAAAATTCAAATTAGCTGTGAATCATGAATAAAAAAACTGCCCACTATAGGTGGGCAGTTTGCACTAGAAACTGTTTTGTTATAATCATCTTACAATCCTAAATCCATACTTTTTGAACGCAATCTACCTAGGCTTGGGTCTAGTTCAATTGCTTTATCACACATCCCCTGCCCTTTTTCTTTTTCACCTTTCTTTTGAAAACAAAGTCCGGCGAGGTACAATGCTTTGCCATCTTGCATATCCATTTCCATTAATTGCTGACAATAGCCTAACGATTTATCATATAGTTTTTTCTGATAAAAAACATCTGCAACATCTCTAATAAGGGTTTTATCATTCGGTCGCTTTTGGATTAAGCTTGCGAGCATTTGTTCTCCTTTTTCAAATTCGCCCGTATAAATTAAAGCATAACCCATATTTTCTATATAATCACTTGAGTTCGTATTATAACCGCGTGCAGCAGCTTTCGCAAAATTTTGTGCCGCATTGCCATAATCGTTTAAGGTAAAATACAACATACCTAACTCGTATGCCCACATGCTTTTTTGTTCATCCAATGCAACGGCTTTAACAAAATGCGGAACCGCTGATTTATATTCTTCCATATCCAAATAACATCTGGCTAATGTGTATACCGCATCCGCATCGGTTGGATTGGAAGCCAAATATTTAGAAAATCCTTTAATAGCATTCCCATAATCTTCGCTATGATAATAGCTCATGGCAATAATTTTATCGGCGCCTTTACAATTTGTGCATTTCAAAGCATAATCTCTTGCTTTGGCAAATTGCCGATAATCATAGCTGATTTGCATGAGTTGCTGCAATGCAACGGGGTTGGTTGGACTCAATTGATTCACTTTTGTAAAGTGCATGAGTGCTTGGTCGGTACGACGCATTTCGAGATTTACATAACCATTTTCAAGGTAGGCTTCTACAAATGAAGGGTTAAATTGAACGGCTTTGTCAAATTGTCGCGAGGCTACGAGATAGTGCCTGAGGTTTTTCTCCTCAATACCTTTTTGAAAGTAAAGGTCGGCGCTGTCGGCTTGGGCCATCGACCACATGGGCACAATGCACCCCAAAGCCAAAATGGGGGTAAGTTTCATAATACGGATTAAAAGGGTACAAAAATTGTTCCAAGTAGGTGAACGGCCTACTTGAATACCACACATGATAACGCCGGAAGGTGAATATTTATTTCATAAAGGTTTGTTTTTTTATCTACCAAAGTAACTTCCGGTGCCGGGTTAAACACATCTCCCGTTCCATAGTATTTTACCTCATCACTGTTAAAAATCTCTTTCCAGGCCGATTTACCATACACTTCCAATTTCCAATCACGGCGAACCACAGGCGTTACATTTAATACAACTAGCACATCGTCAGCAGGTTGCAACCCTTTTCGGCGATAAACTAACACGCCTTCATCTCGATGATTTAAATTTACCCACTCAAAACCTTGCATACTAAATTGCTGTTCGTACATGGCCGGCTCAGATGTGTATAACTTATTTAAATCTGCCACACAAGCTTTCATTTTGGCATGACAATCAAATTGCAACAAATCCCAATCAAGTTCACTTTTATAGTTCCATTCGGTTGTTTGGCCAAACTCATCGCCCATAAACAACAATTTTCCGCCTGGATGGGTAAACATATAACTGTACATCAACCGTAGGTTGGCAAATTTTTGCCATTCATCGCCCGGCATTTTATACAGCATCGGACTTTTTCCATGAACAATTTCATCGTGACTCAGCGGCAGCATAAAATTTTCGTCATAGTAATACATCATACTAAACGTAAATTTATTTTGATGATACTTTCTAAAAATTGGATCTAGTTTAAAATAATCCAATGTATCATGCATCCAGCCCATCATCCACTTCATGCCAAAACCCAAACCGCCGGTAAAGGTGGGTTTACTAACACCCGGCCAATCAGTGGCTTCTTCTGCTATAGTTTGTACATCCGGAAAATCGCGATAAATGGTTTCATTTAAATCTTTTATAAAGGCGATGGCCTCCAAGTTACCGTTTCCGCCGTATTCATTGGGTTCCCATTGCCCCTCTTCGCGAGAGTAATTCAATTTCAGCATCGAACTAACTGCATCTACCCGAATGCCATCAATATGAAAATAATCGAACCAAAAGCGCGCGCTACTAATTAAAAAAGATTTTACTTCTCCTCTTTTATAATTAAAGATGTAGCTATTCCAATCAGGATGATACCCTTTTCGCATATCAGCATATTCGTAGGTATGCGTACCATCAAACATAAATAAACCATGCGCATCATAAGGGAAATGCGATGGTACCCAATCAAGAATAACACCTATACCCGCATTATGAAAAGCGTCTACCATCGCCATAAAATCTTCGGGTGCGCCAAAGCGCGAAGTAGGTGCAAAAAAACCGGTGCCTTGATACCCCCAACTTCCATCAAAAGGATGCTCCATCACCGGCATTAATTCAATATGCGTAAAGCCCATTTCCTTTACATACGGAACGAGGCGTTCGGTGATTTGCGCATAGGTATTATAGGTTTCCTCATCATGTTTATTTGGGCGCATCCAACTAGCCAAATGCACTTCATAAACACTCCAAGGTGCTGTTAGTTTGTTATGATCCTTTCGAACCTGCATCCATTGTTGATCATCCCACGGATGATATAGATCCCAAGTAATGGATGCTGTTTGCGGCCGTTTTTCCCAAAAATTAGCATATGGATCACCTTTATCCAATTCGGCACCTTGAAAGCCCCAAATATGATATTTATAAACATCTCCCTTCTTGAAATTTGGAATAAATCCTTCCCAAATACCAGAATTATCTAACCGCACATACAAATCGTGCGTTTCATTTTGCCAGTCATTAAAATTGCCTTTTACCGTTACACGGGTTGCATTAGGTGCCCATACGGCAAAATAATACCCCGGCGTTTGAAGCACTTCCAAATATCGATTACCAAAATATTCATAAGCATTATACAGCGTTCCCTGCTGATAATTCTTGATAACCGTTTCATTAAATAAACTGTAATTCCACACTGTTTTGGTGGTATCTACAAAGTGTATTTCTTCATAGCGCTTCTCCATATTAATTATTGATGAATTGTTTTGCAGTGGTTCTTCGTTACCGGAGTTATTTACCGTTTGATTTTTTGATAATGCCATTGGTGTAATTCTGGGTTTAAACTCTTGCTGATATAGCTTTCTTTGATAATAAATTATACTAACCGGATAATTTAATTCAATCTACACCGCTTTTTGCAGAGTTCAAACTATTGTTTTGAACATCCTTAAAAACAAAGGTTAGCGGTGTATTTTTTTAAAACAGATTATTCAAGTTATTAATATTTAACGCAATATTAAGACGTTCAATATATTAAAATCAATTTTCAAGCGCGACTTTTACGCCGAACCAACACCAACTGAAAACAAAAACTTATGATGAAAAAAATTGTAGCTATTCTTTTGCCCCTTATTGGCCTTTTGGGTCAATTTAGCCAAGCGCAAAAAATTACGGGAAGGATGTATGATTCAACAGGAGGTGCTCCCATTCCATTTGCCGTGGTTCAAGTTCTTACGCCGGTAGATTCGGTTTTATATGGATTTACGCGTACCAACAAAGACGGCTATTTTGAATTAAAAAATGTAAAACAAGGTAAATACATTTTTATGGCAACGCATCCTTTATTTGCCGATTATGTAGACGATATACAAGCACCAGCTGCCGGTTTACCCTTAAATACAATTTCACTAATACCGAAAAGCAAAATTTTACGTGAAGTAATTGTACGTTCGGGTTCACCCATAAAGATTAAAGGAGATACCGTTTCTTATACCGCCGATTCATTTGTTGTAGGCGCCAATGCCAATGTTGAAGAACTTTTGAAAAAACTCCCCGGTATTCAAGTAGATAAGAATGGCGAAATAAAAGCCATGGGCGAAAAAGTAGAAAAAGTATTAGTAGATGGAGAAGAGTTTTTTGGCGATGACCCGGGCATGGCGGTTAAAAATTTACGCGCTGATGCCGTGAAGGAAGTACAAGTGTTTGACAAAAAAAGCGACCAAGCCGAATTTACCGGCATTGATGATGGGCAAAAACAAAAAACCATTAACCTTAAATTAAAAGAAGACAAGAAGAAAGGTTATTTCGGTAAAATGGATGCTGCAGGCGGGCTTACCGATAACATCGAAAATCGCTACAATACCAATCTGATGTTCAATGCCTTTAGAGGTAAAAGAAAAATTTCGGCGTTTTTATTACGCGGTAATACCGGACAGGATGGTTTGAGTTGGCAAGACAATGAAAAATTTGGCGGCGATAATGATAATATGTCGATGAGTGTAGATGATGAAGGTGGCGCAATGATGATTTGGCGCGGCGGCGGTGGATCGGATGGTGAACCCTATATTAATACTGAAGATGGTTTTATCACCAATACCAACGCAGGTTTGCAATATTCAAACAAATGGAATGACAAATACACTTTGAATATTTCGCCCAAATTCAATAGTCAGTTGTACAACAATACCAGAGGCGATTTTACGCAAAGACAAGTGGGTGATTCTATTTTAAATGAAAGAGCCACTACAAATACAGATGTATATCGTCGTAATTTTAAAAATAGTGCTTCGTATGATATGAAATTAGATTCAAGCAATAGCTTGAAAATTTCATTCAAAGCAAATTTTTACGAAACAGAAAGTAATGAAGCTAGAATTGGAAATACCAAAAGCGCTTTAGATATCCTAAAAAATTCCATTAACCGAACCTCTCATCAAAATACCGATAAACAATCTTTAACCGCAACGGCATTGTATCGCCATAAATTTAAAAAGAACAGAAGAAC
>JBJOQA010000398.1:0-9408 GCA_046050225.1 Bacteroidota bacterium
TGCCGCTTGCTCTATATTTATTCACTATACCTTTATGTTTCCGGTGGCCATCTTGTTTATCTACCGGTTTTTGAATTTGTCAAAAACAATCCTAAAAGTTTTGGTAATTGTTTCCTTGGCAATTTTTACAATTACCAGCACTACAGGCTTACTAAACTATGCTTCTGAAGCACTTACTTTATTTGAAGATAGTTCGGTAAAAGATGCTGCCGACTCTTATACAAATGAAGATGAATTAGCGGTTCGCTCTGAAGCTTATCAAAAAACTAACTGGTATGTACGAGGCAGGGAAAATGCCATTTTGTTTTTATTTATTGGTATTTTTTTGATTGAATTTTTTGGAGTTTATAAATGGAGGACAGATGAAAGGATAGATAGTTGGTATTCACTTTATGTGCTATTCTTTTGTATTTTGTTGATTTCAATGGGGTTAGGTTCTCTTGCACGATTTAAATATGTTTTTTATTTACTTTGTTTAGTAAGACTATTGGTGATCGTTGGTATAAATCCTTATAATAACAAAATGAAACTATTGTATCGCGTGATGTTGCCCATTATGTTATTGCACTTTTTTGTAAGTTGTAGGGCAGGATTTTATTATATCGACCCTTTACTATTTGTTGGAAATCCAATCGTTTATTTAGTAACAAACTCATCTGAAAGTTTGTCTGAATTTTTAGTTGGCCACTAAGCGATTGTTTGATCTTTCTTTTGATTAATTTATAATTATGGGACTGACCCTAAAAGAACATCTTACTAGAAACTTAGTTAATATTCCCGGTTTTCGCTCTAACCGTAAAATTGTAATATTAGAATCTGATGACTGGGGAGCAATTAGAATGGCTTCAAAAGAAGTATTTGAAAAGTTCAAAGCTATTGGTATTCCGGTTGATAAAAGTGCATATGATGCAAATGATGCATTGGAAAGTAATGATGATTTGGCGGCCTTGTTTGAAATATTAACTCAGGTTAAAGACTGTAATGGAAATCCGGCGATTATTACCGCTAATAATATTGTTGGAAATCCTGATTTTAAAAAAATCAAGCAATCCGAATTTGAACAGTATTTTTTTGAACCTTTCACCGAAACATTAAAGCGATATCCTAACCATCATCGTGTTATTGATTTATATAAAGAGGGGATTGCCAAAAATATTTTCCGACCTCAATTTCATGGGCGAGAGCATTTGAATGTAAACACGTGGATGAGGGCTTTGCAAGCGAATGACCAAAGATTTAGATTGGCATTTGATCATGCGATGTTTTCGGTTCGGCGCGAAAATGAATCTAACTGTCATAAGCAGAGTTTGGATGCATTCGGAACGCATCATGTACAAGAATTACCCGCATTGCAAACGATTATTACAGAAGGAATGGATTTGTTTGAAAAGTTATGGGGTTATCGTTCTCAAACAATCATCTCTCCATGTTATATTTGGCGTTCGGAAATAGAACAATACTTTTTCGAAAATGGCATACAGAGTATTCAATCCAGCGTTGCGCAATTAAGTCCGAAGTTGAATCAAAAGGGTTACGATATCATTCGGAAATATACTGGGCAGAAAAATAAATTAGGTCAATTCTATACCGTTCGTAATGCCATGTTTGAACCAACTTCACAGCCACAAAAGGATTGGGTAGATCATTGCTTAAGGGAAATTTCGATTGCTTTTCGATGGAAAAAACCGGCTATCATAAGCACACATCGTTTGAATTATATTGGATCCATTCATCCCGATAACAGCGCAAGAAATTTGAAGTTATTAAAAAAGTTGTTAACCGGCATGTTGCAAAGATGGCCAACTATTGAATTTATGAGTAGTGATCAATTTGCTACTTTATTAAAAAAATAGCAAACAAGTGGCCCTTATTTACAAACATTGTCAAATTTAAAGGTTTATGAAAATTGCAATACATCATCGAAAGGGGTCTTTTAGCGATCGGTGGGTAGCCTATTGTGAACAACAGCAAATTCCGTTTAAACTCGTTAATTGTTATGATAGTAATATCATTGAACAATTAGATGATTGTAGTGCACTAATGTGGCATTTTCATCATAATAGTGCAAAAGATATTTTATTTGCTCGTCAACTTTTATTTGCGGTAGAAAGTGCAGGCAAAAAAGTTTTTCCAAATTTTCATACGGTTTGGCATTTTGATGATAAAGTAGGGCAAAAGTATTTGTTGGAAGCGGTTAAAGCACCTGCTGTTAACACCTATGTTTTTTATAATAAAGAAGAAGCATTGAACTGGTGCCGGAATACTAGTTTTCCTAAAGTATTTAAGTTAAGGGGAGGAGCCGGTTCTGCCAATGTTCAGCTCGTATCCTCTAGGGGGGCTGCCGAAAAATTAATTCGAAAAGCATTTGGAAGTGGTTTCAAGAATGAGGGGGTAATCCCTTTTAGCGATATCTTTAAAAAATTTCGCAAAAACAGAGCAACCGGTAAAATGTTGGCAAAGAGTTTTGTAAGAACATTTATGCCTACTGAATTTGCCAAAGTAAATGGGCGCGAAAGGGGATATGTATATTTTCAAGATTTTATACCTAATAATGATCATGATATTCGAGTAGTGGTAATGGAAGGGAATGCTTTTGCCCTCAAACGCATGACACGCGAAAATGATTTTAGAGCATCCGGTAGTGGCAAAATTTTATTCAATAAAGAATTATTTGATGAAGGCACGATAAAGCTTTCTCTTGACATGGCGAAAATTCTACAAACACAATGTGTTGCTTTTGATTTTGTTTATCTTCAAGGGAAGCCCTTGTTGGTTGAAATTAGTTATGGATTTTCTTTTCCAGTTTATGATCAATGCGAAGGTTATTGGGACTCCAATATGGAGTGGCATGCGGGGCCGTTTAATCCTTACGGTTGGACCGTAGAAGCATTGCGAAAATAATTTTACAAGTTTATAGTTTTATTCATGCAGGTTGATAAGAAAATAACATTAGTTATTCCGTCGTTTACAAGTGGCGGTGCCGAAAGAGTCATTTCACAAATTGCTATTTATTTTGCTCAACAACCTAACATTGAAGTAACTTTAGTTTGCTTGATAAAAGGGCCGCTCTTTTATCAATTGCCGTCGCAGGTGAAAATTGTGGCACCAGATTTTGAACATCGACAATACAACCGTGCAGTATTTACGTATAAAATATTTCGATTTTTAAGAAATTATTTAACATCACATCGCCCTGATACTGTTTTGAGTTTTGGCGGAAAGTACAACTCTTTCGTATTAATGGCTGCAATGGGAAGTGGTATTCCAATTTTTGTTTCTGATAGAAGCCGACCAACGATTAGCTATGGTCGTTTCTTAGATTGGCTTAATCCAATAATATATCGCCGTGCTGCAGGTATAATTGCACAAACATCTATTGCAAAAGAAGTAGCATCCAATAAAACCAATCATCGCAATATTGCAGTAATTGGTAATCCTATTCGAACAATTACAGCCCCTATTAGTTCGAGAGAAAATATCATATTGAATGTTGGTAGATTTATTAAATCAAAACATCAAGTAAAGCTTGTAGAGTATTTTGCAAGAATTCGCCCAAACGGATGGCAATTAGTTTTTTTGGGTGAAGGACAGTATTTACAAGAAACAAAACAACGCGCCATTGATTTGGGTATTGATGCACAAGTGATTTTTGCCGGTACCACCACCCAAGTAGATGATTATTATAGACGTGCTAAAATATTTGCTTTTACATCAACTTCTGAGGGGTTTCCTAATGCATTGGGTGAGGCGTTGAGCGCCGGTTTAGCGTGTATTAGCTATAATTGTGTTGCTGGCCCTAGCGATTTAATAGCGGATGGCTTCAATGGATTTTTGGTGCCCGAATTAGTTGATGATTTATATATTCAGCAATTGAAGACCTTAATTGAGAATGAGGCTTTGCAACATAAGTTTAGTAAAAACGCATTAATAAATATCCAACGTTATCGCGCAAACGAAATTTGTGAAGCATACTTAAAATTTATCCTACAAACAACTAATGAAGTTACTCATTAATACAGCAAGCACGTTTAAAGGTGGTGGTTTACAGGTGGCGAATTCGTTTATAGAAGACTGTAAACAACACGCTGAACATGAATATCATATTGTACTTGGTTTTGTGTTGGCAAAAGCCATCAAGCAAGAAGAGTATCCAAACAATTTTCATTTTTATACCATTCCATACCGTCCGGCCACACGTGTTTTTAGTTTTAAATCTCATGATAAATTTTTTAGAGATTTAGAAAAGAAAATTCGGCCTGATGTTGTATTTACTACCACCGGTCCTGCTTATTGGCGCCCACGCGCTCCTCATGTAATTGGCTATAATTTGCCGCATCATGTTTATCCGGAATCGCCGTATTTACAACATATTTCTCTTTATAGAAGAGCAAGATGGAAAATTAAAAAACTATTGGCATGGTATTTCTTTAAACATGATGCGGATTGTTATGTAGTTCAAACAGATGACGTTAATCAACGTTTGCGTAAATTTTTGGGTAGAGAAAATGTGATAACTGTATCTAATACCTATAACCCGTTCTTTAATCATCCTGAAACATTTCCAAATAGGTTGCCTGAAAAACAACCCGGCGAATTTAGGTTACTTAGTATTTCGGCTTGGTATCCACATAAAAATTTGGATATTATTCCTAAAATAATTGATTGCTTATCGGAGGCCGAAAAAGCACCTATAAGATTCGTACTTACCTTGCCGGATGAAATTTTTAGGCAAGAAATTCCGCAACAATATCATGCTTTAATATATAATGTTGGTTCGGTAAAATTAAAGGAAGCACCTTCACTTTATAAAGAATGTGATGCTATGTTTTTACCTACCTTATTAGAATGTTTTTCTGCATCTTATGCAGAAGCGATGATTATGGAAAAGCCGATTATTACCAGCGACATGGGATTTGCACATACGGTTTGTGATCGGGCTGCTGTTTATTTTGATCCAATTAATCCTGCCGAGATTGCACAAAAAATAGTGCAATTAGTGCATGATTATGAGCTGCAGCAAAAGTTAATTCAATTGGGAAAAGAGCGTATTAGTTATTTCGGCACTTCCGCACAGCGAACCGAAGAGTATTTAAATATTTGTAGAAACACGTTACATGAAGTCAAAAATTAAAGACCGTAAAATTGTAATCGTTAACCAAGCAGTAAATTACCTAACCATTGGAATTGCCAATGCATTTGCTGAGCAATTTGAAGAGGTACATCTAATAACCGGTAACGTTCATACCCAGGGTGAAGAATTGAGTTCGCAGGTTACAGTTACAAAAATTGCGCGCTATAAAGAAGCATCCACCAAAGAAAAGTTTATTTCTTTTTTAAAGGCCATTTTTCAAATTGGTTGGTTGCTTTTAACAAAGTATCGCAAATACGAAGTTTTTTTTGTTTCAGTTCCACCGTTTGGATATTTAACTATGCTTCTTTTGCGTAATCGGTTTAGTGTATTAATATGGGATGTTTATCCGGATGCTTTCAAAATTTACAATATGTCGGATCGCCATCCGGCATTTAGATTTTGGAAATTCGCCAATAAAAAATTGTTTAAGAGAGCCTACCGTTTATTTACGATTGGTGATAAAATGGCAGATCTGATTTCAAAATATGTACCGCGCGAACGACTGTGTATTGTTCCTTTATGGACTTGTTTTGAAGCTTTTGAAAAAGTGCCGCGTAGCGAAAATAAATTCGTTGAATTACATGAATTAGGGAATAAGTTCATTGTACAATATTCCGGTAATGTGGGTATTACGCATAATGTTGAAGTGTTGGTGGAAGTTGCACGCTTGCTAAAATCGGATGAGCAAATTGCTTTTATGATTATTGGTAAGGGAGAACGTGTGCAAAAAATCAAACAAATGGTAGCCAATTATCAATTAGATAATTTTAAAGTATTACCCTTTCAATCAGATGAAATGTTTCCTTTTTCGTTATCGGCTGCCGACATGGGGGTAGTTGTTTTAGATGATCAAATTTCAAAGGGAAGTGTTCCAAGTAAAACATATAATTTGATGGCATCCTCCATGCCTATTCTTTATATCAGCGCTGCTGATTCAGAATTAGCCGTTTATGCCGAAAAGTATAAAAATGGAAGTTGTTTTAATAGCAATGATATTGAACAAATTGCCGCTTACATTCACAAACTTAGTAGAGATCAACAATTAATGCAAACACTGAAAAATCATTCCCTTCAAGCATCAGCCAATTTTACGCGACGAAATGCAGATCAATTAGTAGCCCAATATATCGGATAGTTTCTCGGTTTTATACTTGTCAATAATTAATTTCAACCTAATTATGCCTCAAAATTTTAAACAGTCTCTTTTACAGAATATAAAAAATATAAGGGGCTGGAAAACACGCCGAAAAATTGTAGTCATATCTGTAGATGATTATGGTAATGTGCGAGTTGATTCAAAGCAAGCAAGAGAAAAAATGGATAAAGCCGGCCTAAAATGTTTAAGCCGATTCGACAAATTTGATAGTTTAGAAAATGAAGATGATTTACAAGCTTTATATGAAACGCTTACTTCGGTAAAAGATAAGTTTGGTCAACCTGCAGTATTTACCTCATTTGCTGTTCCTGTAAATATTGATTTTGAAAAAGTGGCCGCTTCTGAATTTAGTGCGTATCATTACGAACTGTTACCTGATACTTTAAAAAAATTGAATGGCTACGAAAAGGTATATGCGCTGCTAAAAGAAGGGATTAAACATAAACTGTTAGTTCCGCAATTTCATGGTAGAGAGCATTTAAATTTGAAAGTTTTTAGCGAAAAACTAAAGCAGAAAGATCCTGAGTTGATTACAGCCCTAAAAAATCGTTCTTATACCAGCATCTCATCCTCTGGTTACCCAACAATTAATTATACTGCTGCGTTTGACTTTGATCAATTTGATGAAAATTTTTCGTTTGATCCCATTATCAAAGACGGATTAGCCGCTTTTGAAAAAGTATATGGTTTTAAGTCTACTCACTTCAATCCACCCGGTGGCAGAGAACATCCGCATATTCATAAGGCATTAAAAGATTGTGGTGTTAACTTCATTGATACCCCACTTGTAAAACGTGAGCACCAAGGACAAGGTGTGTATAAAAAAGAAATTTTTTATAACGGTAAAAAAAATGCGTTGGGCCAAACGTATATGGTGCGTAATTGTGTATTTGAACCAACATCTGATATTGGAATAGATTGGAGCAGTTATTGTTTAAAACAAGTTGAAACCGCATTTAGATGGAAAGCGCCTGCCATCATAAGTTCGCACCGTGTAAACTTTTGTGGTCAAGTAGATGAAGCGAATCGTCAAATCGGTTTGGCATCATTAAAGCAATTGTTGATTAAAATAACCAAAAAATGGCCTGATGTTGAGTTTATGACCGCAACAGAATTGGCCGAACAGTTTGATTAATCGCTTTCTCTAACATTATAGTAGATTTGCAAAAAAAATTCATGCGCTTGACAACTTTGTACGCAAATTTTTGGAAACGAATTTTAGATTTTTGTTTTGCATTTATTGCAATTGTTTTGCTTTTGCCGATTATTGTTTTGCTTTATATTTTGTTATTGATCGTAAACAAAACTAACCCCTTCTTTTTTCAAGATCGTCCCGGAAAAAATGAAAAACGTATTCGTATTATTAAGTTTAAATCGATGACAGATGAAAAAGATGCGAATGGAAATTTACTTCCGGATGTAGAGCGATTAACTGCTTTAGGTAATTTTTGTAGAAAGTATTCATTGGATGAGCTTCCCCAATTGTTTAATGTATTAGTGGGAGATATGAGTTTGGTGGGGCCTCGCCCGTTATTGTTTAAATATCTTCCGCTATATAATGAAGGGCAGCGAAGACGTCATTTGGTACGTCCCGGTATCACCGGATGGGCACAAGTAAATGGACGAAATAGTATTAGTTGGGCAGAAAAGTTTAGATTAGATGTTGAATATGTTGACCAACTTAGCTTTTCATTGGATATTAAAATATTGTGGCTTACATTTTTAAAAGTAGTTAAGAAAGAAGGGATTAACCAAAGTGAAGAAAGACCCATGATGCCTTTCACCGGCAACAATTAAATAATTATGTTAAAACGACTGATGTATTTCGGGTATTATCTAAAGCAATTAGATAAGCCTAAGTTTAAACTGTTTTTGCAATACGCAAAAAAAGAGAGTGGCCGCTCAACCCTGTCGCTTTTATTGGATATTTTTATATCGAGTTTGCGTTATAATATTTCTATCCTCGAATATTTTCAATTTCACTTTTATCAAATCTCGTCTCAAGAAAAAGCTGCATGGGCAGGTACAGGATATATGTACGAGTATCAATTGAAAATGAATCCAAAAGAAGGTCGATCTGTTTTAGAAGATAAATTACAATTCTTGGCTGCATATAAAGATTTTGTGCATCATGCCTATGCTTCTTTGGATGATATAAAATCTAATTCAGTTCAGTTAGCAGATTTGTTAGAAAATCAATCGGGCAAAATTGTTTTTAAGCATTCGCATGGGCAGTGTGGCAATGGTATCGAAGTACTAGCAACCCTAGGGTTTGATCAGGCTAAAATTATTGCACAACTAGAAAAAGGAGGAAATGATTTTGTAGAGGAATTTGTGAGCCAACACGCTCAGTTGATGAAAATGTCGCCGGCCGGGCTAAATACTGTTCGGGTGGTTACACAAATAACCGGTTCAAATAAGGTGGACATTATTGCCGCGCGTTTACGTATCACTGTTAATTCCTCCGTAGATAATCTTGCTGCAGGAAATATTGCAGCTCCGATTGATATTCACACCGGATTGGTTTGTGGTAAAGGTGTATATAGTGATATTACAAAACCGGCAGTGCAATTTCATCCAATTACAAAAACAGAAATACCGGGTTTTGCTATTCCTTTCTGGGGAGAAATAACAAAAATGATTACTGCCGCGGCTTTATTGTATCCTAGTAACCGTTCGGTAGGATGGGATGTGGCAGTTACAGACAAGGGACCTGAGTTAATTGAAGGAAATCACGATTGGTGTAAATTACTTTGGCAGTTACCCGCACAAAAAGGACTTAAAGCTGATTTAGAAAAATATCTAAAATAAAATTCGGATGTATAACATTCTTGTAACCGGCGTGGGCGGTCCAACACCACGATCATTTGTTCGAGCCGTAAAATGGTTTGGAGGTGAAGATGGAAAACAGTTTCGATTTATTGGTGCTGATTGTAATCCCTTGGCTTATGGGTTATACGAAAAGGCATTGTTTGATGAATCGTTTTTATTACCACGAGCCGATCATCCACAGTATTGGGAAAAAGTTAATGCACTTATAGCAGATCAACAGATAGATGGGGCAATCATTTTGCCCGAAGTTGAAGTAATTGAATGGGCAAAAAACGCTACTGAAAAATTA
>JBJOQA010000399.1:0-6733 GCA_046050225.1 Bacteroidota bacterium
GCAACTCGGATGTTGCAGCAATGGGCAACAATCCCAATTGAATGGCAGTTGCAAAGCAACCCGGATTAGCGATATTAAATGCGTTGCAAATGGCTGCTCGATTACATTCGGGGAGGCCATAAATGAATTCACGCGATTCAAAAAAATTGGATCCCGGCAAACGAAAATCTTGCGACAAGTCTATTACGCGTAACATTTCCCGCAAAGGATGTTGTTGTAAAAATTTTTGTGCTTCTCCATGTCCCATGCACAAAAACAACACATCCGCGGTAGCGATATTGCCTGCAGCATCTTTAAATAATTCGGCAGAAAACAATAAATCGGTCTCGCCTATCAAGTCGCCATGAACGGCATGTAATGGTTTGCCTCCGTTACTGTTACTATGTACAAAACTGATGGTTACTTGCGGATGTCGCAATAACAAGCGGAGTAATTCACCACCTGTATAACCGGCTCCCCCGGCTATTCCTACACGAATATGAATGGAAGAAGGATTTGTTTGCATACCTATTGGATTGCTTTCTTTTACGGTTGAAACAACCGAATTAGAAATGATGAATCAATTATTCGCTGTCGGCAGCAGCTTTCACTTGATGATAAATAGCGGTTTGGTTGCCAAATATTTTGGTAAAACCACGCACATCATCGCCTGTCCAACCATTATTCATTTCGCCATACTTACCAAACTTGCTACTCATTAAATCAAAAGGAGAATCGACTCCCGTAACTTGAAAACGGTAAGGTAATAACTGCACATTCACCTTGCCGGTTACTTGTTGTTGACTACTTTCAAAATATGCCTCGATGTCACGCATTACCGGATCTAATATTTGTCCCTCATGCAACCAATTACCGTAAAAAGAGGCCAATTGATCTTTCCAATTTAATTGCCATTTGGTAAGCACATGTTTTTCTAACTGATGATGAGCTTTTAAAATAATCAAAGGTGCTGCCGCTTCAAAACCAACACGTCCCTTAATACCTATAATGGTATCCCCCACATGAATATCTCTTCCAATCCCAAAAGGAGCTGCTAGGGAATGTAAATATTGAATTGCTTTGGTAGGATGATCAAAAACTTGTTCATTAATTTGAGTAAGCTCACCCTTCGTAAAATATAAAGAAACATGCTTAGTTTCCGTTTCAGTTACCGCCGTAGGCCATGCTTCTTCCGGTAAAAAACCATCACTATTTAAAGTCTCTCTACCGCCTACACTGGTTCCCCATAACCCTTTGTTAATAGAGTATAGCGATTTTTCAAAATTCATCTCTACCCCTTTGCTCTTTAAATAATTGATTTCTTCTTCACGACTTAGCTTCATGTCACGAATTGGGGTAATAATTTCAACACCGGGAATCATGATATTGAAAATCATATCAAAACGAACTTGATCGTTACCTGCACCGGTACTACCATGTACCACAGCCTCGGCATTTAGTTTTTTAACATGATCGGCAATGCTGATGGCTTGGCTTAGTCGCTCGGCACTCACACTTAATGGATAGGTATTATTGCGCAATACATTGCCATAAACGAGGAAACGAATAATACGATCGTAGTATGATTGAACCGCATCAATGGTGGTATAAGAAGCCACGCCCAACGCCCAAGCATGTTGCTCAATTTTATTTATTTCTTCGGTAGAAAACCCACCGGTATTTACAAGAACTGCATGTACTTCATAGCCCTTTTCTTCGGTTAGATATTTTACACAATAAGAGGTATCTAATCCTCCGCTGAATCCTACAACAACTTTTTTGCCCATGGTTATAGCTTTACAGGTTAAAAAATAAGTGTGAAAGCATCTTCGTAATACTGGTTCCGCCGCTATTTTGTTTGCGCGTAAGAAACCGTATGAAACTACTTTGTTTGAATTTCAGCAAGCGTTCGTATATTTTTGATTTTTGGTTAAAGGCTTGTTGTGTTTCTGCAGGCGTATAATGATCGGCCGGATCATACAACATTGCAGTGCACATGCAATTTTTTCGGTCTTTACTTTGCAGGATATCAAAATTGACACAGCTTTTACAGCCCGCCCAAAACTCTTCGTCTGTTGTTAATTCAGAATAGGTTACCGGCTCGTAACCTAATTCACTATTGATTTTCATCACTGCCAAACCGGTGGTTAAACCAAAGATTTTGGCTTGCGGATACTTTTCTTTTGATAATTCGAAAATGCGTTTTTTAATAAGGCGTGCCACACCGCTTTTTCTGAATGCAGGAGCAACGATGAGTCCGCTATTGGCTACAAATGAATCATGCCCCCAAGCTTCAATATAACAAAAGCCAACCCAGGTGCCATCCGGCAACACCGCAATGACCGCTTTGCCTTCTTTGATTTTATTTTCGATATAGTCTGGAGAACGTTTGGCAATACCCGTTCCGCGTGCTTTGGCGGAGGAAGCCATTTCGTCTGTAATAGTAATTGCGTAATGCTGATCGGAAGGGGCTGCAACCCTTACGATGATATGATTCGATTCCAATTTTCAACAATTGAAAGGATGTAAAAAAGATGTTGCGACAGTTTGGGGTTGATTCACTGACAGGGGCAATGGGTAATTGCTCGTCCTATCAGCAACCAGGTCGGCGTCGCGGAGAATGAACAGGAGAAATTAATGGTGCAAAGCCACTAATAGAACAAACGGTTACCGCAAAAGTCTGATATGTTTGTTGTTGGTTCAATTTCTTAAATAATAAATGTTGCCGCAAAGCTACAATATTTTTATCAAATAGATTTGCATTCTATTGGATTTTTTGCAAAACAAATGCAAAAATCATTAACAATTACGATTCTATCCAAGTAGTTAAAGCATCGGCAATATTTCGATCATTACTTAATCTCGGTACTTTGTTTTGTCCACCCAATTTTCCAATACTCTTCATGTATTCAATAAAACCATGCTTTTGAATAGGCGTAATTTTCAATGGCAACAAAATATTACCGCCAATTAAATCTTCGTAATACACATTTTTTTGACGCATATAATCGTCTACTTTTTTGGCAAAGGCCACCAAATCATTAGGCGCATGTTCAAACTCAATAAACCATTCGTGATAGCTCTTGCCATCCTGCGCAGCGATATATGGTGCAACAGTAAACTCTGTTACTTTTACATTTTCTTCATCTGCTGCTTTCAATAAAGAATATTCAACTTCTTCACCAATTACATGTTCGCCAAAGGCGGATATGTAGTGCTTAATTCTACCACTAACAATGATACGATATGGATTCAGCGATACAAATTTTACAGTATCGCCAATATTATAACCCCATAAACCCGCATTATTACTGATGATGAGTGCATAATTCTCATTTAATTGCACATCTTTCAATTGCAAACGTGTAGGATTTTCATCAAAAATTTCTGCTGCAGGAACAAATTCAAAAAAGATACCGCTGTTTGTATTTAGTAATAATCCCTTTTCAGTTTGCGTATCTTGAAAAGCAAAAAAACCTTCACTGGCTGGAAACAATTCAATACAATCTATCTTTCTACCAATACTTTCAAAAAGCTTGGCTTTGTATGGTTCAAAATTAACCCCGCCCTGCACCATCACACTAAAATTGGGAAATAAATCCCCTATTTTTTTTCCGGTCTTTTCTTGCAAGCGATCAAAATACATTTGCATCCATGGTGGAATACCACTAATTAGTGTCATATTTTGATTCACTGTTTCTTCTACAATTTTTTCCAACTTTGTTTCCCATTCTTCAATACAATTGGTTTCATAAGAGGGCAATTGATTGCTGCGGAGGTATTTGGGAACATGATGATTAACAATGCCACTCAATCGCCCGGTGGGCACTCCTCCTACTCTTTCCAATTCTGGGGAGCCACTCAAAAAAATCAATTTACCATCGGCAAATTTTGTGTTACCCGTTTCGGCCATATAACATAAAAGGGCATTACGAGCTGTATTAATATGATTGGGAATAGAATCTTTAGTAATAGGAATATATTTTACGCCACTTGTTGTACCGCTGGTTTTTGCAAAATAAATAGGCTGCCCTTTCCACAAAACATTATGCTTCCCTTCCTTTACGCGATGGATATATTCTTTAAAAGCTTCATAATCTCTAATAGGTACTTGTTTTTTAAAATCTTCGTAAGTATGAATTTGATCAAAATGATGTTCTTTGCCAAACTCTGTTTTAGCCGCAGATTTTACCAAATGCTGCAGGATATGTTGCTGGTCTTGCACCGCATGCTCCATATCACGTTTAATATGCTTATGTATATAGCTGGCAAAAGGTTTTGCCAAGAAAGATTTTATTTTCATTATTGATGCTTCGGGGTATTTAAAGTTGCTGCCCAAATTTCAAACCCATCCATTCATTGCAGCGAAAAAGCAAAATTAAAAGATTTATACGAACATTCTTATTTGAGTTATTTGCAATCGCATGGCCATTCGGTATCTAAATCAATACAAGTTACCACCTCAATTTTTCCATTGTCTTTAGGTGCAAAAACAATTCTAACATGTTGACGATCATGCGTAACACCTTCTAGTGGATAAGTAGTTCCTCTATTATCTGTTTGAATTTTCGACTGATTTAGGCTCCCCTCCTGCAATATTTCTTTTACTTCCGACTCATCTATTTTTCTGCAATCCATCCTGCAGCGCGCATGTTTACTGTAGTGTAACTGACCGGGATCACGTTGAAAAGGCAAATCTGTTGCAACAGGTACCGTGATCTTTTCGGGTGTATTTATATTGGTTTGCTGCCCACGTTGATGTGATTTTACATACCATAACAAGGTTGCGGCTAATAAAACAACTATAAAAGGCAAATATTTTTTTAACATAGTTCTAAATTGGAGTGCAAATTACTTTAATAAGACTCAAAACATTCAATTTGAACATTTTTAACGAAACATCAGGTTTAGGTAGCCAAATTTTCGGATTTTGAAACAGTAAAAATGCTTGGATGAAAAAAGGTTTCATGATGCTGCTTATCTTTGTAGCATGAATAAAACGGTGGCACTACATACACTTGGTTGCAAATTGAACTTTTCAGAAACATCCACTATTTCTAGATTATTAGAAAATGAGGGTTTTGAAAAGCGCAATTTTGATGAAGCGGCAGATGTATATGTTATCAATACTTGCTCGGTTACCGAAAATGCAGATAAAGAATGTAAACAATTAGTACGTCGCATTCAACGACAAGCACCGGAAGCGATGGTAGTAATTACCGGATGTTATGCGCAATTAAAACCACAAGAAATTGCGGCTATTCCGGGTGTAGATTTAGTGTTGGGCGCTGCCGAAAAATTTAATATTGTACAGCACCTGCGTGAAATCACCAAAGGTGACCCTACAAAAATTTGCAGTTGCGACATTGAAGATGTAAATAGTTTCACGGCGTCGCATTCTATCAACGATCGTACGCGTATTTTTTTGAAAGTACAAGATGGCTGTGATTATAGTTGCAGCTTTTGTACCATCCCCATGGCAAGAGGTAAAAGCAGAAGTGATAGTATTGAAAATGTATTGGCTAATGTAAAAGAAATTGCCGCTCAGGGGGCAAAAGAAATTGTTCTGACAGGTATTAATTTAGGCGACTTTGGTAAAGGATTACATGGTGGTAAAAAGAAGGAGGAAACTTTCTTTGAACTGATACAAGCACTTGATGAGGTAGAAGGGATTGAACGTTATCGTATATCCTCTATTGAGCCCAATTTATTAACCAATGAAGCCATTGAATTTGTAAGCAAGAGCAAGAAATTCATGCCGCATTTTCATATTCCTTTACAAAGTGGTTCTAATAAAATATTGGCATTAATGCGCAGACGCTATCAACGCGAATTATACGCAGATCGCGTAGAAAAAATAAAACAATTAATGCCACATGCCTGTATTGGTGTAGATGTTATTGTTGGTTTCCCTTCCGAAACAGAAGAAGATTTTATGGAAACCTTTAACTTTTTACATGGATTGGAAATTTCATATTTGCATGTGTTTACTTATTCAGAAAGGGCAAATACCACTGCTTTGGATATAAAACCAATAGTGCCAATATCCATTAGAAATGAGCGGAATAAAAAATTGCGTAACCTGAGTTATCAAAAAATGCAGTATTTTACAAATACGCAAGCCGGACAAAAGCGTGATGTATTATTTGAAGCAAATGAAAAGGGAGGCATGATGGAAGGCTATACCGATAATTATATTAAAATAACCGCCCCTTATCAAGCTTCATGGGCAAATACAATTGTATCATGGAACATTTAACCGACAACGAATACAACAAATATCAGGTGACTATCCATTTTACCATGGATGAGCATTTTATGACGCATGTACCTGCACATCGGGTTTACATCAACAACCTCATTGAAAAAGCAGTGATTGATTATTATTCGGTGAGTATGGAAACGCAACGTTGTTGGATCATCATGAATGCACTCAATAAAAAAGAAGTTCGTCAATATTTGCAACAATCTTCCTTGTTTAAATACTGGACTATCGAAGTGGATGAACTATTTGTTTACGATGCACAGAGTTATCGTTTACCGGCACTTCAACTCAACTAAAAAATATTTTTTAAAAAATATTTCAAAAAATTTTGCGGGTTAAAAATATGGCCTATATTTGCACTCCCAAACAACAAGGGAGCATAGCTCAGTTGGTTTAGAGCATCTGCCTTACAAGCAGAGGGTCCGCGGTTCGAGCCCGTGTGCTCCCACAAAGAAGCCTCACTAAATGTGAGGTTTTTTTATGCCCCTA
>JBJOQA010000400.1:0-2731 GCA_046050225.1 Bacteroidota bacterium
CTTACAATTTACTCAAAGGAAAGAAAGGAATCATATTCGGCGCATTAGATGAAAAGTCGATTGCCTGGAAAACTGCATTACGTTGTCATGAAGAAGGTGCAGAAATTATTTTGACCAATGCGCCGGTTGCCATGCGGATGGGCGAAATTAATAAATTGGCAGAGTTGGTTAATGCACCTGTGATTGCTTGTGATGTGAGTAGCAATGAAGATGTATTAAATTTAATTACAAAGGCCAAAGAACATTTTAATGGAGGCGTTGATTTTATTCTTCACTCTATTGGCATGAGTTTAAATGTGCGTAAAGGAAAACACTATACCGAAATTGATTATGGCTTTAATGCTAAAACCTTAGATATTTCTGCAACAAGCTTACACCGTGTTTTAGCGGTGGCCATGCAACAAGATGCCATCAACGAGTGGGGTAGTGTAGTGGCATTAACTTATATCGCTGCGCAACGTGTATTCCCTGATTATAATGAAATGGCGGATGCCAAATCTTTGCTAGAAAGTATCGCGCGTAGTTTTGGTTATCATTATGGAACTAAAAAACATGTTCGCGTAAATACAATTTCTCAATCACCTACTCGCACTACAGCCGGAAGCGGCGTGAAAGGATTTGATGGCTTCATTAATTATGCTGATAAAATGAGTCCGTTAGGAAATGCCAGTGCCGAAGCTTGTGCTGATTATTGCGTTTCACTTTTCAGTGACCTAACAAAATATGTAACCATGCAAAACTTGTTCCACGATGGCGGATTCTCCTTCACCGGTGTATCGCATGGTGTAATTGAACAAATGGAAAAATAATCTCTTAAATCGCAAGCCGAATAGTTATGGATATTTATGATATTGTTGGACATATTGGATCTGCCATCAGCAGTATCACTTTTATACCGCAGGTTTATCAGGTGTATAAAACAAAAAGTGTAGAAGATTTAAGTTTATCCATGATCACCATTGTGTTTATTAGTACCTTGGTTTGGATTGTATATGGTGTAGGCAAAGGCGCATGGCCGGTAATTATTTGCAATTGCATTATCAGCGTACTTTCTTTACTGTTGATTTATTTCAAATTTCGGTACGCTAAAAAAAAGGTTTAATTTTTTCAAACCATATAAAAAGAGGAAGCCACTAGTATGCTAGTGGCTTCTTTTATTTTCTTTCGTTACGGTTTCTTCCAGTGCCGGACTTAGTATTCGTCTTCATTAAAGAAGAAATCCTCCTGACTTGGATAATCGGGCCAGATATCTTCAAGACTTTCATATACCTCGCCACCTTCATCTTCCAGCTCCTGCAAGTTTTCAATTACTTCGATCGGCGCACCGCTACGGATAGAGTAATCTATCAATTCGTCTTTTGTGGCCGGCCAGGGTGCATCCTCCAAATGAGAGGCTAATTCTAGTGTCCAAAACATACGTTATCTGTTTTTATTTTTTGCAAATGTAAAAGTTTGAGGGAATTTACCAAATGTGTTTTTCTACATTGAATTCCCATTTATGTTGAAACGTGCGAAACCGGTTAAAATTATTTTGTAACGGATAGAATCTGAATTATTGGTTATTTTGCCATATGCTGAAGGCAAAAAATATCACAAAACAATATGGAACCGTTGCGGTTCTTCGGGGAGTAGATGTAGCTATTGCAAAAGGAGAGGTTGTAAGTATCGTTGGGTCATCCGGTGCCGGCAAAAGCACGCTGCTGCACATTTTGGGCACTTTAGATCAAGCAGATAGCGGTACGATTGAACTAAATGGCGCACCCATTCATTTGCTAAAAGGCAATAAATTATCGGCTTTTCGTAACCAACATATTGGTTTTGTTTTTCAATTTCATCACCTTTTACCGGAGTTTAGTGCGCTCGAAAATGTATGTATACCGGGGTGGATTTTAGGCCGCAAAAAGCGGGAAGTACAAGATCGCGCGGCTGAGTTATTAACATTATTAGGTTTGCAAAATAGGCTTGAAAATAAGCCTGGAGCACTAAGTGGTGGAGAACAGCAGCGGGTAGCTATCGCCAGAGCTTTGATAAATAATCCTGCAATTATCATGGCGGATGAGCCTACCGGCAACCTAGATAGTGCTAATGCACGCGATTTGCATGAACTTTTTATCGACTTACGTACCCGATTCAATCAAACATTTTTAATCGTTACGCATAACGAAGAACTTGCACGCATGAGCGATCGTGTGCTACATATGAAAGATGGTAAAATGCTGGAAGGATAAGCCTTATTTTAAACGCGGATGCCAAGCAATTTCTTCTACACCTAATAGATGGCCAATATAACGTGCTAATACAAATAGGTAGTCGCTTAAACGGTTAAGATATTGTAGCACCAACGCATCCACAAACATTTGATGTTCTTGCATATTTACGCAAAGTCTTTCGGCCCTCCGGCAAATACAACGGCAAATATGTGCGGTACTTACAGCCGGATGACCGCCCGGTAAAATAAAAAATTTCATTTCAGGAAGGGCCTCATTCATGCGATCGATTTCCGATTCTAATAAGGTTACATCTGTTGCCAATAAATCAGGCACTTTCATTAAGGGTTCCTTATCGGGATCACATGCTAAAGAAGAGCCTATTGTAAAAAGACGATCTTGGATTTCTTTTAATTGAATGCGAGAAACGGTATCGGTTAAATGATCTGAAAGTAAACCAATGGAAGAGTTTAATTCATCAACGGTACCGTAGGTTTCAATACGGATATGACTTTTAGCCACTT
>JBJOQA010000401.1:0-6502 GCA_046050225.1 Bacteroidota bacterium
TTTATTTGGAAACGAAAATTTCTTATATACCGCTTATGCTAATGGAAAAGGTGGATTTGAAATTCCTTTCCATATTTGTATGGGCTTATCTTTCATGTTTACGATGATTGTGATGGTGTTGGTGAGTTTGGCCGGACCAAAAATCAATCCCAAAGCATTTATGTTAGATAAGGAAATGTTTAAATTAAAACCTTCAACAACTGTTTTAATTATTATTACTTTATTGATTATTGCTGCGTTGTATGTGAAGTTTTGGTAATTGATCCTACAACATATATTCGCCCATACATGCAATTTGTTTGATATGTATGGGCATTTTTTATTTAAATGCAACTGATCCAATGAATTTTGTTTCTTTAGCAAAATTTCTTTAATGAAAAATTAAATTGTGATGCGTAAAAAAGCTTTTTTATTTGATTTAAATGGCACCATGGTAGATGATATGCAATATCATATTCAAGCCTGGCATAAAATATTAAATGACTTGGGCGCCGATATTTCATTAGCAAGAATGAAAGAAGAGTGTTATGGTAAAAATGAAGAATTACTTGAGCGAATTTTTCCCGGAAGATTTAACGAAGCTGAAATAAAGCAAATGAGCTTTGATAAAGAAAGTCAATACCAACAACACTTTAAACCGTATTTAAAATTATTACCGGGCTTAGATGTTTTTTTGAAAACGGCTTTTGATCAGCAAATATCGATGGCGATAGGTTCGGCGGCCATCATGTTTAATATTGATTTTGTGTTAGATAATTGCCAAATTCGATCTTACTTTCAAGCATTGGTAAGTGCTGAATCTGTTAAAGAAAGTAAACCTGATCCCGAAACTTTTTTAACCTGCCAACAATTATTAAAGGTGCAACCGCAAGATTGTATTGTTTTTGAAGATTCGGTAAAAGGAGTGGAGTCGGCAAAACGTGCAGGAATGAAAACTGTTGTAATTACTACACTACACGAACCACAAGAATTTGCTGCTTTTGATAATATTTTATTTTTCATTAAAGATTACAAGGATGAACGTTTGCAAACATTATTTAATTAATCTAATTTGAAACTGTTTTGAAATTTCTTATTAATTATTTTAAATGTTATACGCTATAGTACCATGAAATTTAATAGCCAAATTGCTGTTGTCACCGGTGGCGCAACCGGCATAGGCAATGCTACTTGCCATAAACTTCAAAAGGAATGCGCCATCGTTTATAATTTAGATATACATCCGTCCTCATCAAATGATATAAATTTCATCTATTGTGATGTGCGAAATTATTCGGATGTACAAAATACAATCCATCAAATATTTGAAAAGGAAGGCCGTATTGATTTATTATTTGCTAACGCAGGAGTTCATTTTGTGGGCACCATAGAAGAAACCGCCATTGAAAATTTTGAAAATGTACTAGCCATTAATTTAAAAGGAGTTTTCTTTACGCTCAAAGCTACTTTGCCTTTCATGAAAGCAAATAATAAAGGTGCAATTGTGGTAATGGGTTCTGACCAATCATTAATAGGGAAAGGAAATAGTTCGGTTTATGGTTTAACCAAAGGCGCCGTAGGGCAATTAACAAAAAGCACGGCAATTGATTATGCGGCATTTAATATAAGAATCAATTGCATTTGCCCCGGAACGATTGATACCCCATTGTTAACCAAAGCCATTGAAAGATTTGATGCAGTTACGCAATTGGGCAAAGAAAATATTCATCGCATTTTAGAAGATGCACAGCCTATTAAAAGAATTGCCCAACCCGAAGAAATTGCAAATGTGGTTTGTTTCTTATTATCTGAGGAAAGTAGTTTTATGACCGGAGCTCTAGTAGCAGCCGATGGTGGTTATACTTGTCAATAAATTACAGTGCGTATGCAAACCCAACACGTTTATTATATTTCCGGTTTAGGTGCTGATGATAAAATTTGGAAGTATATACAAGTACACGGATTACAATTACATTTTATTGCCTGGCTTGAACCGAAAGAAAATGAAACATTAGAAAATTATGCAGGTAGAATGGCATCAAGTATCCAGCATCCAAACCCGGTTTTAATTGGATTGTCTTTTGGGGGTATTATGTCTATTGAAATAGCCAAATTAATTCCGGTTCAAAAAATCATCCTGATCTCTAGTGTAAAAAATAGAGATGAGTTGCCATTTTGGATGAAAGTTTGTGGCAACTTAAAATTAAACAATATCGTACCCTTAAAATCTTTCAAAATTTTGGAACCTATCCAAAATTTTAAGCTCGGCATTACAAATAAAGAAGAATTGCAGTTGGCTCGTTTTTATCGAAAAACAATTTCTGCTAATTACCTGAAATGGGCAGTCAATCAAATTTTAAATTGGCAAAATAGGTTTAAGCCCTGCCCAGTCATTCATATACACGGTACCCGCGATAACATGTTTCCTTTTAAAAAAATTTGTGCAAACTATTGCATTCAAGAGGGTGGTCATATGATGATCATGAATAAAGCAATAGAAATCAATTCAATACTCGAAAAAGAGTTGAAGGGTGTTTAATCTTCGCGCAAGCGCAATAACTTCCAATTAATTCTTATTAAGTAATTGATTATCAATTAAATAATTTGTGAATACTTGGTAGTTATATTTTCACTAATTCTCCCTTATCTTTGCCGCCTAAATTATTAATCCATTGGCAACAAAGTTCTCAAAAGACACATACCTATATTGGTATGAACTGATGTTACTGCTGCGCCGGTTTGAAGAAAAAACCGGTCAATTATATGGTATGCAAAAAATTCGTGGTTTTTGTCATTTGTACATTGGCCAAGAAGCAGTTGCTGCCGGTTGTATGACAGCTACCAATCCTGAAGACAAGTTTATCACGGCTTATCGCGACCACGGTTTAGCGATTGCAAAAGGTGTTTCTCCTAATGCATGTATGGCTGAATTGTATGGTAAAGCCACCGGTTGTAGTAAAGGAAAGGGTGGTAGTATGCACTTTTTTGGTGTGGATGTGGGTTTCTTTGGTGGTCATGGTATCGTTGGTGCGCAAATTGGTACCGGTGCCGGTTTGGCATTTGCCGAAAAATATAAAGGAACGAATAATGTGGCCTTAGTGTTTTTTGGTGATGGTGCTGCTCGTCAGGGTATGTTGCACGAAACCTTCAATATGGCCATGACTTGGAAGCTACCGGTAATTTTCATTTGCGAAAATAACCAATACGCAATGGGTACTTCCGTTTCTCGTACCAGTAACGTTATCGATATTCACAAATTTGGTGATGCTTACGATATGCCTTCTGATAGTGTAGATGGAATGAGCCCTGAAAAAGTTCATGATGCAATTACAAAAGCGGTAAACCGTGCACGCGAAAAAGGCGGACCAACCTTGTTAGAAATTAATACCTATCGTTATAAAGGGCATAGTATGAGTGATCCTCAAAAGTATCGCACCAAAGATGAGGTAGAAGAATACAAACAACGCGATCCTATTGATCATGTTCTTCGTGTATTAACCGATGAATACAAAGTAACTGAAGCCGAAATTGAGGCAATTAACGAGCGCGTTAGATTGCAAGTAGAAGAAAGCGTTCGATTCTCTGAAGAAAGTCCTTGGCCTTCTGATGACGAACTGTTGAAAGATGTTTATGTTCAACAAGATTATCCTTTCATTGTTGATTAATATTAATTTCAAATTTAAATTCACAAAAAAAATATAATGGCAGATTCTAAAGTTACTGTTGAAAACATTGAAGCAAACGAAACAGTAGAAAAAGTAAAAGACTTTTGGTCAAAATTCAGCAAACCCATCATCTTCATCGGCTTGGCCGTAATCGTATTGGGTGGCGGTTATTTAGCATATAAAAATCTGTATAAACTACCGAATGAAGAAAAAGCTGCAGATTTAATTTTTCCTGCAGAAAAAATCTTCGATAAAATGACACAAACCGGTTTCAATAAAGATTCTATCAATATCGTTTTAAATGGCGACAAAGGTAGTATTACCGGAATGCTAACAGTTATTAGCAAATATGGCGGAACTGATGCCGGAAATCGTGCTCATTATATTGCCGGTGCATGCTATTTGCATAGTAAAGATTTTAATAATGCCATTAAGCATTTGAAAGATTTTTCTACACCTGCAACTCAAGTGCAAACTGTTGCTTATTTAATGTTGGGCGATGCGCATGCTGAATTGAATAAAAACGAAGAAGCATTGAGCTATTTCCAAAAAGCGATTGGCGTTAACAGTAAAGATGAATTTATGACTGCTGAAGCTTTATATAAAGCAGCTTTATTCGCCGAAGCAACCAACAAAACAAAAGAAGCTACCGAATGGTACCAAAAAATTGTGAACGATTTTCCTAAAAGTGCACATGTTAGCGATGCGGATAAAGCATTGGCTAAATTGGGTATCGTTAAATAAGCGGTTTTTAAATATAACAGCTTTATGTCCATTTCGTCTACAACCTTGTTAGATATCACAGGCATCCAATTACCAAAGGATGCCTGTGTTGTTATTGTTCAAACTGAGTGGAATGCAGACAATATTTCGCGCCTGCGCGAAGGTTGTATTCGCATATTTGAACAGGCTCAGGTACATTATGAGGTAATTACCGTTCCGGGAGCCGTTGAAATTCCTTTCGCCGTAAAATGGCATCAAACGCAAGTAGCAGCTAGTTTTACGGATAAAAAAGTAGTAGCATATATTGCCCTCGGCTGTGTGATAAAAGGTGATACACCTCACTTTGATTATGTATGTAAATCCATAACCGAAGGCGTATTGCAACTAAACTTGCAATTGCCTGTGCCGGTTATTTTTGGCGTACTTACCGTACTTAATCAACAGCAAATTGAGGAACGTTTGGGTGGTGTACATGGGCATAAAGGAGAGGAGGCTGCCATCACCGCGCTCAAAATGGCTCACCTGACCAATCGTAAATAGCAACTATTCATCTCTACAATCAGCATATGAAAGTACACATATTTATTCCCTGTTTTATGGATCAATTGTATCCCCAAACAGCATTTAATATGGTGAAAGTACTTGAAAAAGCTTGCTGCGAAGTGGTATACAATGCCAATCAAACCTGTTGCGGTCAACCTGCTTTTAATGCGGGTTACCAAGATGTAGCTCGTACGGTTTGCAATAAGTTTTTGGATGATTTTATGGATGCACAATACATCGTTTGTCCCAGTGCAAGTTGTGCAGGTTTCATCAGAAATTACTATACAAAAATCTTCGAAAATTCTACTCGGCAATTACAAATTCCGGCTTTTTGCGCTAAAGTGTATGAGTTTACCGAATTTTTGACGGATGTATTAAAAATTGAACATTTTGGTGCCATACTAAATGCAACTGCTACCTATCATGATAGCTGCGCAGCCCAAAGAGAATGCAAAATTAAAGAAGGTCCACGCCGCCTATTGGCCAATGTAAAAGGTTTAAATTTGGTGGAGATGAGTGGAACCGAAAACTGCTGCGGATTTGGAGGTAGTTTTGCGGTTAAATTTGACGCCATTTCTACGGCTATGGCCGATCAAAAAGTGAACAACGCGATGGCCACCGGTGCAGAAGTTATTATTTCTACCGACCAAAGTTGTTTGATGCATTTGGATGGCTATATCAAAGGAAAAAATCTTGCCGTAAAAACCATGCATATTGCAGATGTTTTGGCGCATGGCTGGACTGAATAATCAATACAAAAAAATAGTTTATGGCTTATTGGTTAGTTAAATCAGAACCATTTAAATATAGTTGGGATCAGTTTGTAAAAGACAAGCAAACCTTTTGGGATGGTGTGCGTAATTACGGTGCCCGAAACAATTTGCGCGGCATGAAAAAAGGAGATCTTGTACTTTTTTACCATAGTAACGAAGGGGTAGAAGTGGTAGGTATTGCTAAAGTTGCCAAAGAAGCCTATCAAGATCCAACCACTGAAGAAACCGCTTGGGTAGTGGTTGATTTAAAACCGGTGAAACGATTAAAAAATCCGGTTACCCTGCAAATGATTAAAGCTGATCCACGTTTGGAAAATATGGATTTAGTAAGACTGGGAAGGCTTTCGGTGCAAACCGTAAAAGACGAGGAATGGGAAGTAGTGATGGAATTAGCCGGTGAAAAATAAATGGCATTTTGTTTTTTGTTTAACAATATGATTTGGTTTCCTTTCGGTGTTAAGCAGCATCAATCAAAAAAAAGATTATGCGCAAACACTTCCACCTTTTTGCAACTTTTGCAAGTTTATGGTTTCTTATTTCTTGTAATCAGGCCAACCAACAAGCTCCGTTAAATGCTGCTGACTCTGTTGCATTGCCCACAGTAAATACTATTCAGACGGAGGTAGCAAAACCCAATGGTTCTCAAGGAGATTCTGCCAATCCAA
Organism: Bacteroidota bacterium; assembly: GCA_046050225.1. Taxonomy (GTDB): domain Bacteria; phylum Bacteroidota; class Bacteroidia; order Chitinophagales; family Chitinophagaceae; genus Ferruginibacter. Next base: position 6,349 of record JBJOQA010000401.1, read on the forward strand.
CACATTTAGCGAATGTTCGACCGGTTTGGAATCAACTACTAATTCGTAATGCCGAATTAACCTTGCAGGCAAAATCAGCAAGCATTTTAGTATCAAAAATTTATCAGAGCACCGAAAGTGCAGGCGGTTTTGTGTTGAGTGAAAATCAAACAAC
>JBJOQA010000402.1:0-4810 GCA_046050225.1 Bacteroidota bacterium
TTTCCTATAGTCGGGAGGAAGCCCTGCGTTTGGGAAACGACTTTATTGGAACTGAGCACCTGGTGTTGGGGCTCATCCGCGATGGCGAAAATACGGCCATCAAAATTCTTAAATCGCTCAACGTTGATTTGTATGAATTACGAAAAGACATTGAAATTGCGGTGAAGGATAAAACCGGAAAAAATATTGCCAACATCAACTCCCTTCCTTTAACAAAACAAGCCGAAAAAGTAATTCGCATTACCGTTTTGGAAGCCAAAGCGCACAAAAGTGCAATGGTTGAAAGCGAGCATTTACTTTTGTCGATTTTGAAGAACAAAGAGAATATTGCAACGCAAATTTTAAATCAGTTTGACGTGGATTACGATGTGTTTAAAAACGAGTTGGGGTTTGTAACTAGCAACCCGCCCAAAGCCGAATTCTCCGACGAAAATGAGGATGAATTTGATGAAGAAAGAAAACAATATAGCCAACAACAAAAATCGCAGCGTGCCGGTGCAACACCTACCAAATCTAAAACACCTGTTTTGGATAACTTCGGTAGAGATATCACTCGTTTAGCCGAAAACGGATCACTCGATCCAATTGTTGGAAGAGAAGTGGAGATTGAACGTGTATCACAAATTTTATCTCGCAGAAAGAAAAATAATCCTATTCTTATCGGTGAACCGGGTGTGGGTAAAACCGCCATTGTAGAAGGGCTAGCGCTAAGAATCGTTCAACGTAAAGTTAGTCGCGTATTGTTTGATAAACGCGTTGTTTCATTGGATCTTGCTGCACTTGTTGCTGGCACAAAATATCGTGGTCAGTTTGAGGAGCGTATGAAAGCTATCATGACTGAACTTGAAAAGAATCGAGATGTGATTTTATTTATCGATGAAATTCATACCATTGTTGGTGCGGGTGGAGCTAGTGGTTCTTTGGATGCCAGCAATATCTTCAAACCTGCTTTAGCAAGAGGTGAATTGCAATGCATCGGTGCATCTACTTTAGATGAATATCGCATGCATATTGAAAAAGATGGTGCGCTAGATCGTCGTTTTCAAAAAGTAATTGTTGATCAACCTTCGGTGGAAGAAACAATTCAGATTTTAAATAATATCAAGAGCAAATACGAAGATTATCATAACGTAACCTATAGCGAACAAGCCATTGATGCTTGTGTGAAATTGAGCGAACGTTATATGACGGATAAGTTACTGCCGGATAAGGCCATCGACGTTTTGGATGAAGTAGGTGCAAGAAAGCACATAAAAAATATCAATGTGCCCGAAGATGTAATTGAATTAGAGAAAAAGATTGAAGAAATCAAGCTTGAAAAAAACAAGGTGGTGAAAAGCCAACGTTTTGAAGAAGCAGCCTCTTTACGTGATTCTGAAAAGCGATTACAAGAAGAACTCGAAAAAGCTAAAACCACTTGGGAAGAAGAAAGCAAGCATAAGCGCTATCCTATCGAAGAAGAAGATATCGCAGAAGTGATTAGTATGATGACCGGCATTCCTGTGAAAAGAATGGTACAAGCCGAAACCGAAAAATTACGCCGTATGGCGGATGAATTAAGAGGTACGGTGGTTGGACAAGAAGACGGTATTCAAAAAGTAGTTAAAGCAATTCAAAGAAATAGAGTAGGGTTGAAAGATCCGAAAAAGCCAATTGGTACATTTATTTTCTTAGGTCCAACCGGTGTAGGTAAAACAGAATTAGCGCGCTCATTGGCCAAATATATGTTTGACAACGAAGAAGCATTGATTCGTATCGACATGAGTGAATACATGGAGAAATTTACCGTTAGTCGCTTAATTGGTGCACCTCCCGGTTATGTGGGTTATGAAGAAGGCGGTCAACTTACCGAACGCGTTCGTCGCAAACCATATAGTGTTATATTATTAGATGAGATTGAAAAAGCACATCCGGATATTTACAATATTTTATTGCAAGTGTTGGATGACGGTCAATTAACCGATGGAATGGGAAGAAAGATTGACTTTAAGAATACCTTAATTATCATGACTTCCAATATCGGGGCTCGTCAATTAAAAGACTTTGGTGATGGCGTTGGCTTTGCAACGGCTAGCCGCATGGAAAAGTCTGAAGAAAATAGCAAAGCGGTAATTGAAAAAGCATTAAAACGTACATTTAGTCCTGAATTTTTAAACAGGATTGATGACGTAATTATTTTCAATTCACTTACCAAAGAAAATATTTTCTCTATTATTGATATTTTAATGAAAGGCGTTGTAAAACGTTTAGCTAATCTTGGTTTCTCATTAGAATTATCAGCGCAAGCAAAAGACTTTATTGCTGATAAGGGCTATGACGCCCAGTTTGGTGCTCGCCCATTGCATCGTGCTATTCAAAAATATTTGGAAGATCCTTTAGCAGAAGAAATTTTGAATATGCAGGTGAAAGAAGGTGATGTATTGTTTGCAGATTTAGATGACTCAAAAGAGAAAATCTTTTTTACTACGCAAGCTTCCACTCCGGCCATTGAAAAAGCACCTGAAGCATAAAAAGAATTAATTTAAATTACCATAGCCGTCTCAAAAAATGAGACGGCTTTTTTATGGTGTCATGCCAATTACTTTAATGCCTCGCTTCAATAGTCAACACTAAGTAGGAATGGAATTTTTATTGTATAAGCGGTCAAAGGGAAGCTGTTTTTTCAATACTAGAAGAGCTCACTTCTAATGGGTGATCTTCTTAGGGGTTATTTTCTCACTTTTTTTATTGTTTTTCCTTATCCATTTGCTTTGCAGAGCAATTTTTTTTGTTGACTTTTGTGGGGATGAAAAAAATAATAATCACTATCGATGGTTGGTCTTCCTGCGGAAAAAGTACATTGGCCAAACAGTTAGCCAAAGAACTCGGTTATGTGTACATCGATAGTGGTGCTATGTATCGTGCCATAACCCTCTACTTTCTGCGCAATCATATCGATTGGGAAAAGAAAAAGGCTGTTGAAAAAGCACTAGAAAATATAACGCTCGAATTTGAATTTAATCTCAAATCTCAACAATCAGAAATATTGCTCAATGGCGAAAATGTTGAGTATATGATTCGCGAGATGATTGTTGCCGAAAAGGTAAGTGATATTGCCGCTTTAAAAGAAGTGCGCGAATTTGCTGTTGCCGCACAACAAGCCATGGGAAAAAAGAAAGGAATTGTTATGGATGGAAGAGATATTGGCACAACAGTTTTCCCTAAAGCCGAACTTAAGTTATTTATGACTGCAGATATTGCGGTACGCGTTGAAAGAAGATTCAAAGAGATGTATCAAAAAAATCCCAATGTAAGCATAGAGGAAGTGAAATCAAATCTCGAAATGCGCGATTATATCGATTCGCATCGAGAAATTAGCCCACTTCGTCAGGCAAAAGATGCAATTGTTTTAGATAATTCTAACCTAACCATGCAAGAGCAACTTAAGCAAGCACTAAACCTTGTTAAGCCCTTTAAAAAATAATTAGCGTTCTATGCAAAAAAACTCGGATGTTATTCCGAGTTTTTTTTATTCAAATTCCAGACCTTTTTTGTGTAGTTTCTACACATTAGCCACAAAAAAAATATACATCATTCAACGTTGTTCCGGCTTTTTTTAATCTTATTCAATTTTTAGGCAATCGATTGCGTATTTGCGAATTCTTAGTTGAATTGATAGAAAAGGGTTCAATTTTTAACTGATTTTTGAAATTATCTAAAAAAAATACTCCCTTACCTTCGGTTTTGAATTAACTATTGCTCATTAAATACCATACATGTCAGTTCCAGGTTTAATTAATATTCCAACGCATTCGTTGATTAATTTAGGTTTTTCATTAACGAATGATATCCATTATCAGTTAGATGCCGAAACATTGGCAAATCAAACCGTTTCCAAAGGGCAAGGAAATTTTAGCAATACCGGTGCGCTTGTTATCAATACGGGTGAATTTACCGGTAGAAGTCCGGAAGATAAATTCATTGTAAAAGATGCAATTACTACCGATACGGTGAATTGGGACAAATTCAATATCGCTATTGAACCCCATTATTTTGATCAATTGTATAGCAAAATGATGGCCTATTTGGACGATAAAGAAATTTGGGTAAGAGATGGTTATGTTTGTGCAGATCCTAATTATCGTTTAAATATCAGAACAGTAAACGAACATGCTTGGGGTAACCTCTTCGTGCATAATATGTTTTTACGCCCTAAAGAGGAAGAACTGGAGGATTTTAACCCGGACTGGTACATCATTCAAGCGCCTGGTTTTAAAGCAGATCCTGCAGTAGATGGTACCCGTCAACATAATTTTGCAATTGTAAATTTTACAAAGAAAACGATCTTAATTGGCGGTACAGGTTATACCGGGGAGATGAAGAAAGGAATCTTTTCTGTACTTAATTATATATTACCTCAAGAGAAAAATGTGTTGAGCATGCATTGCTCAGCCAATATCGGTAAAGATGGCGATACTGCGGTATTTTTTGGATTAAGCGGCACCGGTAAAACAACCTTAAGTGCTGATCCTAATCGTCAACTAATTGGTGATGATGAACATGGTTGGACGGCTAATACCGTATTTAATTTTGAGGGAGGCTGTTATGCTAAAACTATCGATCTAACTGAAGAAAAAGAACCTGAAATTTTTCATGCTATTCGCCCGGGTGCTTTAGTAGAAAATGTTCCTTTTATTGCAGGTACCAACCAGTTTGATTTTGAGAGCAAAGCAATAACGCCCAATACGCGTGTTAGTTATCCATTAGATTTTATTAGTAATGCAGCAAATCCTGCTATTGGTGGTACGCCTCAAAATATTTTCTTTTTAAC
>JBJOQA010000403.1:0-3284 GCA_046050225.1 Bacteroidota bacterium
TACTGGGGAACCAGCGAATGGAGCGGGGTAGAAATTATGGAAGCCCATCGCATCGCAGAAAAATACAGATTGATTGGTCCTACCATGGAGCAACCGCAATACAATTTATTTGAACGCCACAAAGTAGAGGTGGAGTATGCCGAAATTTATAAAAATGTTGGCTTAGGAACTACCATTTGGAGCCCCTTAGCTTCGGGTTTGTTAAGTGGAAAATATAACGAGGGCATACCAAAGGGAAGCCGTTTTGCTTTAGAAGGATTTGACTGGTTGAAAGATCGCTGGGTAGCAGATGATCGCTTGAAAAAAGTGAAAAAACTGTCTGAATTAGCAGCGAAATTGGGCACAACCACAGCAGCATTAAGTATTGCTTGGTGTATTCATAACCCAAATGTTAGTACCGCTATTTTGGGTGCTACCAAAAAACAACAATTGAATGATAATTTAAAGGCCTTGGAAGTATTGCCTTTACTTACTACCGAATTGGTAGAGAAAATTGAAACAATTATGAAAACTAAACCCGCACACCCCGAATTTTAAAATGTTGAAGGAAATAATTTTATACGGGTTGCCTAATTGTGATACAACGCGGGCTGCAGCAAAATGGCTAACCATACAATCAATTGCATTTCAACAAGTGGATGTAAAAACAACGCCTTTATCCACCGCATTCTTAAAGCAATGTTGTGAAGCTTTGGGTTGGCAAGTCGTGCTGAATAAAAAAAGTACTACCTGGCGTCAACTTAGCCCTGGAGAACAATCAAAAGTGATAGGTGAAGCTACTGCCATTGCAATCATTCAGCAGTATCCAACCTTATTAAAAAGACCGGTTGTGGTAACGCCTAATTTAACGCTAGTTGGGTTTAACGAAAAACAATTTGAAGAAAAATTGAAATAATCAAAATAAACTAAAAAATGAAAAGAAATGCAACTGCCGTTTGGAACGGCTCCGGTAAAGAAGGTAATGGTCATTTGTCAACGCAAAGTGGCGTATTACAACAAACGCAATATTCGTTTAATAGCCGCTTCGCGGAAGGCATCGGCACCAATCCTGAAGAATTGGTAGCTGCTGCGCATGCAGGATGTTTTACCATGAAGTTGAGCTTTGTTTTGGGTGCGGCAGGTTTTACGCCTGAAACACTTGAAACACGCTGTGATATTACTTTGGAAGATGGTGCAATTACGTTATCGCACCTAACGCTTAAAGCTATTGTGCCGGGCATCAATGCCGAACAATTTGCTGCTGCTGTAGAAGACGCAAAGGCAAACTGCCCAATTTCTAAATTATACAATACCACCATTACCCACGAAGCGGTTTTGGGCTAATCGTATAATGGATAACGAAAGGCGATGGTGCTACCGGCATTATCGCCTTTTTTTATGACTTTATTTTTTTGCTAGTACTTTTGAAAAAATTAAATAGAACGAGTGGTAATATTAATTCAGTGTGCAGATCAAGTGGGTTTAGTAGCTACAATTGCTGCCATCTTATCCGAACAACATATCAATATCGTTGCCATGCGCGAGCATGTAGATACGCAAGAGAATCGCTTTTTTGTTCGATTAGAAACAGAAGGTGAAACAAACAAGCAATTGTTGCAAGTTCGATTAGAAGCCGCATTGCCACCACAAGCCCAAATTATTTTGGATCCTGCGCCACAAAAGAAAATAGTGGTTTTGGTTACGAAAGAGTACCATTGTTTAGGAGATATTTTATTAAGGCATCATTTTCAAACACTGGGGGCCGAAGTAGCTGCCGTTATTGGTAATCATTTAGTGTTGGAAGATATTTGCAAAAGATTTGAAGTGCCGTTTACCTTCCTCTCACACGAAGAAAAAAGTAAGGCAGTATTTGAAGCGGAGTTAATGGAGCAAATTGAAAAGCATCAACCTGATTATATCGTTTTAGCCAAGTTTATGCGCATTCTTTCGCCGGAATTCGTGGAGCGATATATACAACGTATCATCAATATTCATCACTCTTTTTTACCTGCATTTGTAGGAGCAAATCCATATAAACAAGCGTATGAACGAGGTGTGAAATTAATTGGCGCCACGGCCCACTTTGTAACCAATCAATTAGATGAAGGTCCCATTATCGCGCAGCAAATTATACAGGTAACGCATTCGTTTACAACCTCAAAAATGGTACGTGCCGGAAAAGAAATTGAAACCGCTGTGTTGGCAAAAGCGCTGCAATTGGTTTTTGAAGATCGAGTACTGTTACACAAAAACAAGACAATTATTTTTGAGTAAAATACTTGCCGAGATAATTGTAAAGCAACAGCGCTTGAAGTTACAATTTCATAAAAGGGAAAGTGAAATGTTTATTTCAATAATTTCAATTTCACTGTTTCAATACGCGTGTCACCCACACTTAAAATGGTAAATTGAAAATTTCCTGCGGTAAATGTTTCCTTTTCTTTAGGGATTCCATCACGACTGTGAATGATAAAGCCACTTAGGGTTTCGGTATCCTCACTATCCGGAAATTCGATATTGTATTTTTCTGTAATGGCATCTAATTCCATTCTGCCGCTAAAAATAAATTCGTTGGCAGCGATTTGTTTTTCTACCAACTCCTCGGTATCGTATTCGTCTTTTATTTCACCAAAAATCTCTTCCAGTAAATCTTCCATGGTAACAATACCTGCGGTGCCGCCAAATTCGTCAATTACCCATGCAATACTTTTGCGTTCACGACTAAACTTATTCATTAAATCGGTGGCGCTCATGCTTTCAGGGATGGCAGCAATAGGCAACAAAACGTCTGCAATTTGTGCGGGATTTTTAAATAAATCTAATTGATGTACGTATCCTGCAATATTGTCGATATCGTTTTCGTAAACGATTAGTTTACTCAGTTTTGTTTGAATGAACTTTTGACGCAGGTCTTCAATGGATGTTTGAATCGTTACGGCTTCAATTTCTTTGCGTGGCACCAAACATTCTCTGATACGTGTTTCGCTGAGTGAGAGCGCATTTTCAAATAGTTCTTTGTTGATTTCCGTGCTGTCTTCTTCATCGTGATTTTTACTTTGTTGAATAAAGTGCTCTAAATCAACTTTTGTAAAAACCTCTTTCTTCACATTGAGTTTTACATTAAAAAGATGGCGTAATATCCATTCGGCCGTATCTACAAAAAACTGCGACATCCACGATAGTGAATTGTAACAAGTTTGCACCATATAGGTAAGTACATCGCTACTTAGGATACGATCGTTTTTGGCTCGGAAATAGGCTTTAAAAATAAATTCAAAAAGCAGTAAGAAAAAAGTAGAAACGGC
>JBJOQA010000404.1:0-3382 GCA_046050225.1 Bacteroidota bacterium
TAGTAGCCGTATTTTTAAAATTTTCTTCAGTTCCTAACAAAATAGATTTGGAGGATGTTGCAAAAAAAGAAGCAGAAGAAGGAGATAAACTATTACATAAATCATCCGCATTTCAATATCCGCAATTAGTGATGGGCATGATTGCCATCTTCGTTTATGTTGGCGTTGAAGTAGCTACAGCTAGTAATTTGCCAGCTTATTTAGAGCAACATTTAAATGTATCAACCGAAAAAGTTGCGCCTTATATTTCTTTATATTGGGCTAGCTTAATGATTGGTCGTTGGACCGGTGCCGTAGGTGCATTTGATGTAAGTAAAGGCGCTAAACAAGTATTAAATTTTTTAATGCCTTATTTAGCATTTGCGGTTTTCTTAATCGTAAATATGATTGCACAACATGAAGTATCGCACTTTTATGTTTACGCCATCTTAATTGCAGGTATGATTGTATGTGATATCTTAAGTAAAGGCAATCCGGCTAGAATGTTATTAATATTCTCTGCTATGGGTATTGTAGCCTTACTTACCGGAATGTTCTCAAGCGGAATGGTTAGTGCTTATGCATTTACCAGTGTAGGTTTATTCTGTAGTACTTTATGGCCATGTATTTTCACCATTGCTGTTGCCGGTTTGGGTAAGCATACCAACCAAGGTAGTAGCTTATTAATTATGATGATTATGGGTGGCGGTTTTGTAAGTTGGATTCAAGGTGCAATCGCTGATTCTATCGGTATTCAGTACAGTTATATTGTAGGTGTTATTTGTTTTGCCTACTTAGCATTTTATGCGATTCGCGCAAAATCAGTTTTAAAATCACAGGGCATCGACTTCGACAAATTAAATGCTGAAGGTGGTGGTCATTAATAATTTCTCTTACACCCTTTTTTAATTTAGTGATATAATGAGCAAGTATTCTTTAGGAATTGATATCGGTGGTACTACCACTAAGTTTGGCATTGTAAATGCGCATGGCGAAATTCTCGCACAAGATCGCATCCCTACCAATCAACACGAAGATGTTGAGTTGTTTATTGAAGATTTGCATGCCAAACTTACGCCGATGATGGACGAAGTGGGCGGCACATCTAGTTTTGTAGGTATTGGTATGGGCGCCCCCAACGGTAACATTTATTCGGGCACTATTGAATACGCGCCAAACCTTAAGTGGAAAGGGATTATTCCAATTGCCGATTTAATGGAGAAGAAATTTGGCCTACCTACTAAATTAACCAATGATGCCAATGCGGCTGCAATGGGTGAAATGATTTATGGTTGTGCCAAAAACATGAAACATTTTATTACCATCACCTTGGGTACCGGTGTAGGAAGCGGTATTGTAATTGACGGTAAAATCGTTGTAGGACATGATGGCTTTGCCGGTGAATTAGGACATACCATTATTCGTCCGGGTGGCCGAGTTCATAAAGGTACCGGTATGTTAGGTAGCTTAGAAGCATACGCTTCAGCAACCGGTGTTCGTGAAACAGCGATTGAATTACTTACCCAACAACCCGAGCAAGATAGCTTATTGCGCAATTTTACCATTAATGAATTAACAAGTGAAACGGTTTATGATTGTGCAATGAAAGGCGATAATATTGCCAATCATATTTTTGAATTTACCGGACAAATATTAGGTGAATCGTTAGCTAACTTTATAATGTTTTCTTCACCGGAAGCAATTGTATTATTTGGTGGCTTAACCAAAGCCGGTCCCCTATTGCTTAACCCAACCAGAAAGCATATGGAGGCCAATTTGTTACCTATTTTTCAAAACAAAGTGAAGTTGTTATTTAGCGAATTGAAAGAAGCGGATGCAGCTATTTTAGGTGCGAGTGCTTTAATTTGGTAAGCTAAAAATATACATAATAAAAAAATGGCGCTTCTAAAAAAGAAGCGCCATTTTTTATAGAGATTATATCAATTAAGATGGATTATTGAAGGGGTCGTTTTGGGCAACTTCAGCAGGACGAATAAAACTACCGGCGAGTGCAGCCAAACCAGCAACCAATCCTCCTATTAAGGCGGTAGCTAAAATTAGCAACATTGGATTATCAGCTTTTAAAATCAATAATGAAACCTTGTGTGCCAATAAATGATCGTTATTAGAACTAATAAAATAAGCCAATCCACCCCAGGTTAAAAATAGAGACAAGAAACCGGCAGCAAAAGAAAGTATTGGTTTTTGTGGAATTACAACGGCAACCAAAGCTGCGCATATGGCAATTGACCACCATTCGAGGTACAAACAGGCAGCTACACTTGTAAGCGCAATTAATACCAATGCTATTATAAACTTTATGATCGGAGAATTTTTCATTTTATATATTTTTTAGCCGGAAATTTTGTGCCTGCTAAATTGAAATTAATTTTTAACAACCCAAATTATTGTATGGCTATTTATTAAATTTTAGTTGGGATGACTTCTAAGATTTAGTTGATTTAAAAGTCATTTTCCATTTTATACGTTTATCATTTTGCTCTTCTTTTTTCATCAACCATAAAGCATAATGATTGCCGGCTACCCAATCATTTACAAAATTATCATAGTACTTACTTCCCGGATTTCCGTTTTGTCCACCGGGATAAATACCAAATGCCTCTGTATCTTTTGTTAAACTCACTACCATTCTCCAACTTGGTCCATGCGCTTCTTTGGCGGCATTAATTACATGCGTGCCACCACCTATATTCAAATTGGTTCTGCTAAAGGGTTCTATTTTAGCTAGGTGGTTTACACGGGTAGCTTTATATTTAGCCCAAGTTAATTTTCCGTCTGTTGAGATCAATTCTAACTTACTGATGGCCGCAACAAATGCTTGGTGTAAAATGGTCGTAATATTTTCTACCTCAGGTGTTTCTACATTATCAATAAACTTATAAGACGAATCTCTAAGAATAGCTTCTACCAAGGTACTTTCAAATGGTTTCATTATTGGTTGGGGCGCTTTCTTAAACTCATCGTCGTACACTTTTGCATAAAACTCATCCCAAAATATTTTAAATACGGTTGCTCCTTTTGAATCAGGATTATTGTACAAATCCCACGACTTCAAAATATCATAAAAATAAGCCTCGTCTTTATTAGTAAGATTGGGTTGCAAATATTTCAAAAATGGACGCATTGCGGTTTCTGCAAACACATTATAATTATTGGTTTGCATCTTCATCATATCCTCAGGCGTTATTAAATTGGTATCTGAAAGCAATCGATTTACAATGATACCGCGATAGATTGGATAGTTTCGTCCTAAATAGTAAGGATAGGTACTATCTGCCGGATGTTGATTGGCGCTCGACACAAAGCCTCGTTCAGGATTGTGTTGCAAAGGTGTTTCATCCATTGGAATCATTCCCTGCCACATAAAGCTACTATCTGAACC
>JBJOQA010000405.1:0-17383 GCA_046050225.1 Bacteroidota bacterium
GAGTCTCAAATTGTTGATATTGTTAACTACGCTAAAGGCCATGCTACTTTAGATGGTGCTCCTTTTATCAATACACAAGCATTGTTAGCAAAAGGATTTACCGCTGAAGAATTGCAAAAAGTTGAAAAATCATTAGGAAGTGCATTTGAAATTGGATTCGTATTTAACGTATTTACTTTTGGCGCACCAACCTTAGAGCGTTTAGGATTTAAACCTGAACAATACAATGATTTTGGATGGAGTATGTTAGAAGCGTTAGGTTTCAACGACGATCAAATTGAAGCGGCTAACACCTATGTTTGCGGTACCATGACCGTTGAAGGTGCACCTCATTTGAAAGACGAACATTTATCTGTATTTGATTGCGCTAATAAGTGCGGTCAAAAAGGACAACGTTATATTCATGCACACGGACATATTCGTATGATGGGTGCTGCACAACCATTCTTGAGCGGTGCTATCAGCAAAACGATTAACCTTCCAAATGAAGCTTCTGTTGAAGAAATTGCAGATTGCTATCGTTTAAGCTGGGAGTTAGGTTTGAAAGCGAATGCCTTGTATCGTGATGGATCAAAAATGTCGCAACCATTAAGCAACAAATCTGATAAGAAGAAGAAAACAACTGATGACGCAACAGAAGAAGCAGCAGAAGCGGCAGCAACAGAAATGTTGTCTTCTATTGTTGATATGAGTAAGTTAACGGTTGACGAATTGTTGGAAGAAGTTAGCAAGCGCATGCAAAGCAGTCCGGATACGGCATTGAAAGCTCGCTTAGCTAAAATCGTAGAAAGAAAAACATTACCGGCTAAACGTCGTGGATTTACCCAAAAAGCTAAAATCAACGGCCAAGCTTTATTCTTACGCACAGGTGAATATGGAGATGGAAAAGTAGGTGAAATCTTTATAGATATGGCGAAGGAAGGTGCTACCATGCGTAGTATGCTCAACTGTTTCGCTATCGCGATTTCAATTGGTTTACAATACGGTGTACCATTAGAAGAGTTTGTTGAGAAATTTGTTTTCACACGCTTCGAACCGGCCGGAATGGTAGATCATCCAAATATTAAGAGCACTACCTCTATTATCGACTTTATCTTCCGTTCATTAGCATATGAATATTTAGGTCGTAATGATTTAGTTCATGTTTTGGATAAGCCGGAGGTTGAAAATGTAGGAAATGCCCCTTGGGATGAAACTACGCCAACCATCGGCGATCGCAAACCTGAGTTAAGCGAAGTACGTGTGTTAGGTAATAGCTCACCTGCAGGAAATGAAAAAACTGCGGTAGCAAAATCTGCCTACCAAGGATTAGATGCGATGAGCGCAGCCGCAAAAAGTCGCCAAAGCGATGCACCTGCTTGTACCAACTGTGGTGCAATTACCACCCGCAGCGGTGCTTGTTACAAGTGCGAAAACTGTGGTACACAAGGTGGATGTGGTTAAACTATCCAATAATTAAAAAATAATTCAAGGCTGCTTTTTAATAAAGCAGCCTTTTTTATTTCATCAAGCTATGAAAAGAATTTTTTATGGTGATGTACACCGGTAAAGTGCGGTATTTACAATTAATTAATGTTAAAACCGTAAAAATACCCTCTTTGTGGTATTGTGTGGTAGTTAGATGCTGTCTATATTTGTCTCGGTTTTTCATAGGATATTGGATTTTAAAAACGGGGCTGGATATCTATCCTGGCCCTTATTTTTTTTAAGCCCCTTCCGATTTCTCAAAATGCTTTTTTACTAGTACGGCACGCGAAGGACCGATGATAGCAGTTAATGCAGCTAAATCAGCTTCCTTAATATTCTTAATACTCTTAAATGATTTCAATAATTGGTCCGCAGTGGTTTTACCTATACCGGGAATACCATCCAAAGAAATTTTAAAACTGCCTCTGCTTCGTTGATTACGGTGAAAAGTGATACCAAAGCGATGCACTTCATCGCGTATGCGGCGAATTAATTTTAAGCTTTCACTATTCCAAGGAAGTTTAATGGATTCGGTATCACCTGTAAAGAAAATTTCTTCTTCATTTTTTGCCAAGCCTACTAAAGTTAACTTGCCTTCTAGCTGTAGCAATCGAATGCTGTCCATAGCAGCGCCTAATTGCCCCTTTCCGCCATCGATAATCACTAGATTAGGCAATTGCTTTCCCTCTTCGGTCAGTCGCTTGTAGCGCCTGTAAACCACTTCTCGCATGGTGGCAAAATCATCAGGCCCAACTACTGTTTTAACATTGAAACGACGGTAATCATTTTTACTCGGCATTCCATTTTTAAAACATACCATGGCACTTACCGGATAACTACCTTGAAAATTAGAGTTATCAAAACATTCAATATGCAAGGGAAGTTCTTTTAAATGAAGATATTGTTGAATTTGAACCAACACATCCAAAACCTCTTCATCTGTTTTCTCTTCTAATAATAATAACTTTTTTTGCTTCAATTCGTGCGCAAAATAATCTACGTTCTTTTCAGATAATTCTAATAATTGTTTCTTATCGCCTGCTTTAGGAATGGTGATTTTTAGATCAGGCGGCATGCCTTCTACATTAAAGGGTACAATTATTTCTTGTGCTTCACTGGCAAACTGTTGTCGTAAATCGATAATGGCAAAACTGAGTACTTCTGCCGCCGATTCTTCTAATTTTTTTGTTAATTCAACTGTTTTGGTCAGTACAATGGTACCGTTGTTAACGGCCAAATAGTTTACAAAAGCGGTATCGTGTTCTTCTAAAATGCTGAATACATCTACGGTTCCAACGCGTTCGTTTACAATGGTAGATTTAGATTTATATTGTTGTAGATGTTCAATCTTCTTTTTAATAAGTTCAGCTTTTTCAAATTCTAATAAACTCACGGCCTCCTGCATGTCTTTTTTGAAGGCACCAATTACTTGATTTAAATTCCCTTTTAAAATATCCTTTACTTGTTGTAATCCCAATTCATAATCTTCAGCCGATTGTAAATTTGCACAGGGGCCTTTGCAATTGCCTAAATGATACTCTAAACAAACTTTGTATTTGTTTTTGGCAATTTGTTCAGGAGCCAAATTGAGTTTGCAGGTACGTAACGGAATTTGGAGTTTAATAAAATCTAATAGCTCACGCACTTTGCCTACCGAAGTATAGGGACCTAAATATTGTGAGCCATCTTGAATTTTTCTTCTGGTAAAAAATATACGAGGAAATGCCTCTTTTTTGATGACGATATAGGGATAGGTTTTATCGTCTTTTAAATCAATATTAAAACGCGGTTTAAAAGTTTTAATTAATGAGTTTTCGAGTAAAAAAGCATCCTGCTCATTATTAACAATGGTAAATTCAATATGATGAATTCGTTGTACGAGTTCGTAGGTTTTATAACTGCTATGGGTTTTGCTAAAGTAGGAGCCAACGCGCTTTCGCAAATCTTTAGCTTTACCTACATACAGCAAGGTGTTTTCTGCATCAAAGTATTTGTAAATGCCCGGCTGGTGTGGAATTCCGGCTGATAGGGCCGAAAATTCTTCGGAGGTCATAAGCGCGTTTCCTTTTTAAGATTAATCAAATTTCCAAACAAATTTTTCATTCTTAATTCGGTCAAATTCACCTTTTTCATTCTCTTTTAGCGTAGTGATGATGGCGTATTGATCGATTTGCCAAGTTAATTGTTGTAAAAGGGTTCCGCTAGGATCTTTTTGAACAATAAATATTTTTTTGATTTTACCCGTTTCCGAATTCACATACACATCCCAATTTTGCAATTTGATACTGTCGGGTAACTTTTGCTTGGGTTGATAGGTAAAGGTGATAGAGGTAATCGTTTGGTCTTTAAACTTACTTTCAGCAAAAAACGGGGTGAGGTTATTTAGGTCAATATTATTTTGCGTAAATGGGGCCAATTTCTCACTTAACTGCTGTTTGTTTAACCATGAAGTATCTGCTTGCGTTCCTTTTTCTGCTACATACATTAAATTAACCGGAATGGAATCCAACATTTTTAATTGGCCTTTTATGAAGGAAGTTACCGGAAAAAACAGTTGAGAACTATCCACTACCGTATTGGTTGAATTTACATTGGCAGGGGACGAACAACCCCAAATACTCATCAAAATAACGGTTACTAAAATTGCATATTTCATGCTGCTAAATTACTATCATTTCTGTTTGAAAAAAGTTATTAAAGCATATTGCTTAGGCATAAAAAAAACCACTGCAGGTACGGGGCAGTGGCTTTTAATGAAAATTTGTTCCTTGGGAACGTTAATTCTAACGTTTTAGGGATAAAAAAAATTGTTATAAAACAGCTGATTTTTTATTGAATTAGCGCTTACGCGTGATACCTACTTTAAAACCAAACTGTTGTATACGTTCTTCGATGGTATACAAACGCGTGTTGGTAGTGAAAATTTGTTGTCTAAACTGAGGACCTACCTGCAGCGTATATCCTTTTTTCTCAAAGGCTAAGAAGGTTTCAAATCCGGCATGTAGATTAAAACGATTCATTAAATCATTATCGCGGATATAGTTACGCTGGTCAGTAGACAATAAGTAGTTCCTTCCTAACAAAACAACACTAGGTTGTACGGTGGATGACACGTACCATTTCATGCGATCATTACCCCAAATTTTATAATCAAATCCTAAAGGGATTGACAACTGCAAACTGGTATTATGTAAATTAACCGGTTGTATTCCCGCTAGGTTGGAATAGGTGGTGGTTTTATAAACCTGATAGGGAGGTTGATTCGCGTTATTATCGTTCAACGTGATGGATGTTGCAATCGGATGCGCATTGTCAAATGCATGAATGGTATAGCGACTAAAGTTTATTTGTAACCCGGCTTTTGCTTTTAATGATTTAGAAAGTGGGTAACGAAGACCAAGCCCGGCTTCTAAACCAATATTAGGGCTTTGATTTACCATATTGTTAAGGGTTCTGTTGTCAACCCTTGAAACAAGATAGTTTTGAGCAGCAATCAATTGATCGGCGGCATTGTTTTGTAAACTACGATAAACAACCGACGGCGTTATATATTGCTGCCACTCCAATTTTCCTTTCCATTTTTTTGGTGCTGCGCGATGATAGAGCGCATAGTGTTCAATCCAACTTTTTTCAGTTTCTGAAAGAATATTTTTCGCGGTAGGTTTAACCGAATTGTTGGTAGTTAAACTCAAATCGTTAATTGTAAGTAAGGCATTATTATTTCTAAACGCAGTTGCTTTCAATAATGCAGGGTTGAAATATTGATTATCGTTAGTGAATGAAGCTGCAACATTTAATTTATCGGCACTTTCTTTTTCAACCACTTTTGGGGATGCAATTTCATTCGCTGCCAAATAATCTAAATCGCCGGTTTCAATGGCTTTACTTATTGCAAGTTTTTGATGTTGTGTATTGTTGTTGGCAACAACCGTGGTTGTGAATGATTTTTCAACTTCAATTGTTTCAGTGCTGCTTGCTTGTTCGCTTATATTTTTAGAAACAAAGGTATTCGCGTTTGCGGCGGTTGCAGGCGAGGTTGATGTGTTTGTTTCAATGTCAGCATTTACTATTGTTGAATTCGGTTTTGCACTTTGCGTATTGTAAATGCCACTTGATATTGCACTGCTTGCAGAAGAGTTTTCATTTAACGAAGCTTGTTCGTTATTTTGAATCGTTTCAATAACGGCGGCATCTGTGGTAATGGTAAAGCTGCCATGTTTGTTTAATGAGTTGCTGCCAATGGCTGTATTGGTTTCGGCAAGAGAAACTATAGATTCCACTGCTGAAGTAGTAGGTGTGGCAGGCGTTATTTCGGTAGACGAAATAGGCAATACAGAGGAAACGCGTTTGTGATTGATTTCAGTCGTGTTTTTGGCTGACGCAGTTTGAATGATCGCAACGGTAGCATCTGCTTTAGCCGTATTTTGAATGGTGGTAGTATTATTAACAGGATTATTGAGGAAACCGATGATTAATAAGATGGAAAGCAAAACAATGCTCATGCTGATGGATGGCCATTTACGTCCCGGATGAACGTTATTATAGATGCCATGCCATACCCTTTTACTAGGATAGAGCACGAATTCATCTGATTTTTCTCTCAGCAGGCGTTCGAAATAAGTATGTTCAAAATTTCGGTTCTCGTTCACAATCGTTCAGGTTGATGGTAAGTGTACGTTTTAAAATTATTTACAAGCCCTTAAAGGAACCTCCTTTTCTTTTGGCGCCTGTAAAATTTGTTTTTTTATCAAAACATCTTCTAATAATGCTTTTGCTCTGGTATACTGACTTCGGCTAGTGCTTTCTTCAATATCCAGCATTTGCCCAATTTCTTTATGACTATAACCTTCAATTGCATATAGGTTGAGCACGGTACGATAACCTAATGGCAATAGACGGATACAGTCTACAATTTCTTTCGCCTGCAAAATGGCAGGAACATTTTCGGCTCTAATAACTAAGCCATGCGCCTCACTAATATCTACCGTGTCGGCAAATTTCTTATTCTTCTTTAGTACATTGATACAAGTATGAACAATGATGCGTCGAATCCATCCTTCGAGGGATCCTTCATTGCGATACTGATGAATTTGTGTAAATACGCGGATAAAACCCTCCTGCAGCATGTCTTCCGCATCTTCGCGGTTTTTGGCAAAACGATAACACACACCAAACATCCGCGGGCTAAAGCGGTGATAAAGTGCGTCTTGAGAAGCTGCATTATTCCGGATACATCCGGCTAGGATCAGTTCTTCGGTCATTTGTGCTTGGTTTACACGTTAAATATAGACAAATACGTTCAGAATTCCGCTGCACAAGGCAAAAAAAGGCCCGATAACGATTATCGGGCCTTTAAAATCTATAAGCTGTTGATTACCAACTAGCTCTTAAAGTAACATAAACATTTCGGCCTCCGGCAGAAAAGCCTGACGCGAAATAACGATAGTTTCTATCGAAGATATTTTCCAAACCAGCCTGAATCGTAATGGCCTTGCTTGCTTGATACGACGCTCTTAAATTGGTGGTTGCCCAACTTGGCGAACCATCCGGCGTAGCGTATTGCGCATTATCCTCTCCATCCGGATTGTACTGGTCTAGTTTTTTCCAGCCATTGTACATCACAAATAATTCCGCATTTAACTTATTGGTAGTATAGGTAAATGCTGTACGGCTAATAACCGGAGGTATATGATCTAAAGGTCTTCTTTTAACATTGCGGTTTACGATCGCATAGGTGCCGTTTGGTTGTTTTTCGTAAATAGTAGATGTTTTGGCCGCGTCTACGATAAATTCGCCTTTTGTATAGGTAATACTGGTATTAAAGCTTAAATGGCTGCTGATTTTCACATTCAAACCGGCTGTAAAGCCATACAAATTAGCTTTGTTTACATTTTGGCTGGCCAAAACTTGACTTTTTACACCATTATATAAAATGGAATCTTGACCGTTTAATTTGAAAGGCGCTTTTATAATTGCATTTCTAAAAAGGGTATAAAAACCGTTAAAATCAAAGCTGATGTGATTGCTTAGTTTGTGAGTAACTGCCGCATCTAAATTGTAAGTGTACTCGGGTTTTAAGTTTGAATTAGGCAATACTACTTGTTTAGCAGAAGTGCTGGATTCAAAAATTTTCGCTAAATCATCAATATTGGGTGCTCTAAATCCGCTCGATAAATTTACACGCAGGGTTGTTTTGTAGGAAGGTGAAAAAACCAAACCCACATTTGCCGTTACGGCTGTATTGTTTTGTTTAACATTGGTAACCGGCAAATTGAAAAAAGAGTTATCCAAAACATTGCTTTTTAGCTGCACTGTTTGTAAACGAATTCCATCATTCAATACCAATTTTTTATTGCTGAATTTATATACATGTTGAAAGAAAAGCGCAAAATGGTTCATTTTGTTGGTGCCGTCGGGGTAGCGTGTATCCAATTTACTTATAGCGCCGGTTGTAATATTGGTGCGGGTTGCAACAGATTTAACATCATTTAATTGCATGTCGAAGCCGGTTGTCATTTCATGATTGCCAACAACTTTTCTTCCGGTTAAAGTAGCACCCCAAACTTTTACATTTTCAACCCGTGCATCTAAACGGTCGTATCTGCGGTAATCGCGGGTGATGCGGCTTTCTTCAATGTCTTGATAGTTTACATTTAGCTTTAATGCATCAAAAAATGCAACACGGGCAACATTTAATTCATAAGCAATTAAGCTACGTTTTTGAGGTCCGTAATACCATTTTGCATAGCGAAGACTACCATTGCGGATATCTTGTAAACGATCGTAACGCGGCACATCGCTTGAGTTCGAAAATTGAAGATTGAGGCTATGTGAAACGCGTTCGTTTGGTTTAAATAAGAATTTTTGTAAGATATCCCATTGCTTGTAACCCGAAAATTTTTGGATACGATCGTCGTTATTTGTTAGCACGGTATCAACCCCGTTTACCTGATCAACGTATTGCGTTCTTCTACCAAAATTGGGGTAGGCATCCGGATAATTATTACCCATACGC
This sequence comes from Bacteroidota bacterium, assembly GCA_046050225.1. Lineage (GTDB taxonomy): Bacteria > Bacteroidota > Bacteroidia > Chitinophagales > Chitinophagaceae > Ferruginibacter. The sequence goes on from JBJOQA010000405.1 coordinate 8,483, forward strand.
ATATCGCCAAAATTGCTGAAATTATACGATTGCAACCAAGCAAATTTCTTACCGCCAAAGCTAGCATCTACATGCATCGTTTTTTCGTTGTTTACATTGCTGTAACGAACAAATGAACTACCGGTAGTATGTAGATTTTTTGTGGCCGATAAGGTTGGGTTTTTAGTGATAAATTGGATGGCACCACCTAATGCATCACTTCCATAAATTGATGAGGAAGGGCCAAACATTACCTCAACCTTGCTTAACATATTTTGATCGGCCGTAATAACATTTTGAAGATGGCCTGAACGATAGATGGCATTGTTCATGCGAACACCATCAATCACTAACAAAATCCTGCTTGCTTCAAAGCCTCGAATAACCGGACTGCTGCCGCCTTGTTGACTTTTTTGAACAAAAATTTTGCCGGTGTTCATTAATAAATCTCCGGTATTTTGCGCATTGCTTAGAGCAATTTTTTTCGCCGAAATCACTTCAATATATTGGGCAACATTTTTTAGTTTTTCATTAAAATTTGTTGCAGAAACTACGACCTCTTCTAGATTAATTTCTTTAAGGGTGGTATCTGTATTAGTGGTTTTGCCTTGCTGTGCATGTGCATATTGTAATAGACACACCGCTGCCAAAAGGCATATTTTTTGCTTCATGCGATTAGTTTAAGAAATACAATACTGCTTCTGTTTTTAATTGGTTTCGAGGCCTAAAAACAGCAGTATTTTAAAATAAGTTAGTGCGCTATGATTGAATCATAGCAGTAGGAAAATTAAATCCAAGCATTGGGGGGTGGCACCGGATTTTCTAAATGAGGTGATTGGTAGGGCAAGGAGGAAAAATGATTATGTTTTGATTTTATGAATAGAAAAAATGAAAAATCAGAAACCGGATGAAGGGTATTACACAACGCAGGGGTTAGTAAATTTCCTAAAAATCTACCCAGTGCATTAGCTTGATTATTTGCATTGGATTGTTGAAGCTTTTTTATTTGCTTTTTTATTTGCTTTTCGGCCTCATCAAATAAACCCGTTATAATATAAACTTTGCCTTCTTTCTTAATCGTTTTAACATCAAACAGATCTTGATTGGGCAGTTGAATTTCTTTATTGGGTTTTACCCAATGCAACGCATTTTCGGCTACACGAATGGTTACGAGTGCTTTGGTTTTTAAATTTTCTTTGGCTTGAAGAATGGCCTGTTGCTGTCGCGCCATTAAAAACAGGCAAAAGGCTAGTGGTGCTGCTAACAGCAACAATAAACCCAATGAAGAAATATGCCTGAATTTCATACTGCTTGTTAACGACCTTATTTTTTCTTTTGCAAACTATCTATAGGATAATGCGCTCGCATACTATCTAATAAAGCTTCACTCCAAGCTGTTAGTGTGTATTTTTGATCTTCAGTCAATTTGGCGTTGCCGTGTACAAGGGTATACGATTTTAGTGGCATTTCGCCTTCCTTCACTTGTTCAACGATTTCTTCCAGTTTATGATATTGCTTCCGTAAACGGTAGCCCGCAAATTCATTGAAGTTTAATTCCCTTTTGCCTTCCTGTACGTGGTCGTTTAGCCACCAAGCAACCGGTTGAAAATTGGAATACCATGGGTAAGCGGTATTGTTGCTATGACAGTCATTGCAACTGGTTTTTAAAATATCTTTCACTTTATCGGGCACGGGGTAAAGTGTACTGATATCTTTTGCCACCGCACTCGTTTCGGGGTGGATATTTTTTTCCGGACGGAAAAATTGTATTGCAACCACAAGGATTAACAATACCCAACCCAACTTTTTTAGCATACGTATAGTTTTATAAAGTGATTAATCTGCTATTAAAACATCTCCGGTCATTTCTGCCGGAATGGGCAAGTTCATGATGGTTAAAATGGTAGGGGCGATATCTCCCAATTTACCACTTTTTACGGAACCTCTCCAATGTTTATCAATAACAAACAACGGCACCGGGTTTAAGGAGTGGGCGGTATTTGGACTTCCATCCTCATTAATTTCATAATCGGCGTTGCCATGATCGGCGGTAAGCAAAACGGTATAATCGTGTTCAACTGCAGCGGTAACTACTCTTTGAACACATGCATCTACTGCTTCTACAGCCTTAATCACTGCTTCCCATACGCCCGTATGGCCCACCATATCTGCGTTAGCAAAATTTAAACAAATAAAATCGGCCGATTCTTTTTCAATTTCAGGAACGATTAAATCGGTTAATTCATAAGCACTCATCTCAGGCTTTAGATCGTAAGTTGCCACTTTTGGTGAAGGGGCCATTAACCTTCTTTCTCCTTCAAAAGGCACTTCGCGGCCACCGCTGAAGAAGAAGGAAACATGCGGATATTTTTCGGTTTCGGCAATACGAATTTGTGTTCTACCATGCTGCGCCAAAATTTCACCTAATGTATTTTTTAGATCATCATTTTCAAAAACAACATGAACGTTTTTAAATTTTTGATCGTATTGGGTCATGGTAGTATAATGCAAATTCAAAGTTTGCATACCAAACTCGGGCATTGAATTTTGCGTTAATACTTCGGTAATCTCGCGACAGCGATCTGTACGAAAATTAAAGCAAATCACTGCATCGCCTTCGGCAATCACTGTATTATTTAATGTAGCATTAATGATGGGTTTGATGAATTCATCCGTTACACCATTATCATAAGATGCTTGCACCGCAGCAAGTACATCGGTAGCTTTTTCGCCAATTCCATTTACCAAAGCATCGTAAGCCAATTTTACCCGTTCCCAACGTTTATCGCGATCCATGGCAAAATAACGCCCCGTAATGCTGGCAATTTTACCGGTGCTTTGATCTAAATGATTTTGTAGTTCAGTTAAAAAAGCTAAACCGCTTTTAGGATCAGTATCTCTACCATCGGTGAAGGCATGAATTAATAATTGATCCAATCCTTCTGCTTTACAAAGACTGGCTAATGCCTTTACATGGTTGATATGTGAGTGTACCCCGCCATCACTTACCAAACCAATTAGGTGTAAGGTTTTGTTATTGGCTTTTGCATATTGAATCGCACTTAACAATGTAGCATTCTTTTGAAATTCGCCTTCGCGAATCGCTACATTAATACGCTGTAATTCTTGGTAAACAATACGGCCGGCACCCAAGTTTAAATGCCCTACTTCACTATTACCCATTTGACCGTCGGGTAAACCTACCACTTCCCCACAGGTTAATAAAGTTGCGTTCGGGTATTTACTATATAAGCTACTTACAAAAGGAACATTCGCATTTTGTATGGCATCACTACTTTTTATTTTTCCTAGTCCCCATCCATCCATGATAACGAGGATCGCTTTTTTATTTTTCATAACCCAAAAATACTTCATCCTTTCTATATCATCAACAATACCCGTCAGAAAGGCATAAATGGTTGATTATTTGCTGAATAGAATTCAAAAGGTGTCAAACTTTCTGGATTTGGAGGCGATGATACTTGCAGCAAATAAACCCAATTATTTGTCTGATTAAAATGAGTAGGGTAAAATGATAATAATCAGGTAGGCTGGCACGTTTTTTAGTAGATATAATGCATAAATTCACTTATTGAATCGTTGAACCGGCAAAATTTGCAATAGGCATACGATTTTGTAGGTAATACCCTATGACTAAAATTAATAACACATGAAACGAATCTTTACCTTGTTTTCGCTGGTTGTATTGGTGAGTTCTTTTGTTTTGCTTGCCGGCATTGGGGAGGTAATTGCTGCGTTTAAAACCGGCAGTGCATCGCAAGTAGCGCGTTATTTTGATGCCAATGTAGAAATTAGTTTGCCCGGCAAATCCAATACCTATAGTAAAAGTCAGGCCGAACTGGTGCTGCAAGACTTTTTTAGTTTAAATCCTATTAAAGGTTTTGAAGTAATTCATAAAGGCGGTAATGCCGGATCAGAGTATTGTATTGGAACCCTTCAAACCCGCAATGGAAATTTTCGCACCACTTTATACATGAAACAGAAGGATGGGGTGCAGGTATTGCAAGAAATTAGATTGGAGGGCAAATAAACATCGCCGCTCATTAATAAAATATTTTGAATCACCTGCAAGTTAAACGCTTGCAGGTTTTTTATTTTTAGCTTTGCATCATGAGTTTACAACAAGAACCCCTACAGCAATTTATTAAAGCTGCTTTGCAGGAAGATATTGGATCGGGCGATCATTCTACTTTAAGTAGTATTGATACCGGTGCGCGCGGTAAAGCTGTTTTGAAAATAAAAGAAAATGGCGTTTTAGCAGGAATGGAAGTTGCAGCAGCTGTGTTCAGGTTTAAGGAGGCGGATATTGTGTTTGAACCGCATAAAGCTGATGGAGATACGATGCATTATGGTGAAACGGCCTTTACAGTATCGGCAAGTGTTCATACCATATTACAGTGCGAACGTGTGGTACTGAATTGTATGCAAAGAATGAGTGGCATTGCTACACTCACACGTTCCTATACCGAAAAACTAAAGGGCTATCACACACGATTATTAGATACACGCAAAACCACACCTAATTTTAGATTATTAGAAAAGGAGGCGGTACGCATTGGCGGCGGCACCAATCATCGGTTTGGCTTGTATGATATGATTATGCTAAAAGATAATCATATCGATTATTGTGGTGGTATAGAGAAGGCAATAGAAAAAGCCTATCGTTATGTACAGGAAAATGATTTTCGACTTCGTATTGAGGTAGAAACACGTAATTTGGAAGACGTTAAAAAGGTCTTACAAATTGGCAAGGTGGATGTGATTATGTTAGATAATTACACGCCGGCCCAAGTAAAAGAAGCGGTTGATTTAATCGCAGGAAGGTTTCAAACAGAAGCCAGCGGGGGCATTAATTTGGATACTTTACAAGCTTACGCCGAAACAGGGGTTGATTTTGTTTCCAGCGGAGCCGTGATTCACCAAGCGCGAAGTTTAGATTTAAGTTTAAAAGCAGTGTTATTATAATCCGGTAGCGGAAGTAAATTAAAAAGCATGTCAAAGAAGAAATTAAGCGGATTAAGTAGTTTGGGTGGATTGGTTTATTCTACTGATCCAAATTTTCAATTACCGGGTAATGAGCCTGAAGCGGTAGAAACAGTATCTGCGGCTAGTCAGAAGTTACGTGTAATTTTAGACAAGAAACAGCGCGCCGGCAAAATGGTTACTTTAGTGGAGGGCTTTGTGGGCACGCAGGAAGATATGGAGCAATTAGGAAAGTTGCTCAAAGCGTTATGCGGTACCGGTGGTTCGGTAAAAGACGGGGAGATACTTGTACAAGGCGATCATCGCGATAAGGTTTTACAATGGTTATTGAAACAAGGATATAAACAATCAAAGCGAGTTGGTTAAGCTGCCTTCAATTATGGGGAAAGCATTTGTTTTTGGATCATAATTGAGGAAATACTACCCTAAAAAGTAACCTTCCCACAATGGATGAATAGCCCTATTCATCTTTATTTTACTACAAAAGTGCAGATTTTTACGGCGTTTGACTACATTAATAAAAAAACTTGTCATTTTTTTTATTGAAAATCAATCTGTTGCAAAGGTGTCTGTAAAAATAGTTTCCTAAAACATAGGAAAATCAAAAGTAGGCTGCTACCTTTGCACTCCAAATTTTTAATTACCCCTGGGATAGCGGGGGTTTCACTTACCGAAGCCGGATATATCCGGTGGGTTTAAACAAATAAAAATGAGTAAACTACATTTCACAACCAAACATGCGAACGAGGCTACCGTTACTCGTAACTGGTACGTAGTAGATGGTACTAATCAAACCGTTGGCCGCATGAGCGCAAGAATCGCAGCGATTTTGCGCGGCAAAAACAAAGCTTTTTACACGCCCCACGTTGATTGCGGCGATTTCGTAATTATCATCAATTGCGAAAAAGTAAAGTTCACCGGTAACAAGTTGGACGAAAAAATTTACGACAACTTTAGTGGATATCCAGGTGGTCGTAAAGAAGAATTAGCAAAAGATCTGTTGAAGCGTCGTCCGGAAGTAATTTTGGAGCGTGCCATCAAAGGTATGTTGCCTAAAAACAGATTGGGTCGTAAATTATACAAGAAATTGTTTGTTTACGTTGGCGCAGAACACCCACATAGTGCACAACAGCCAAAAGAATTGAAATTCTAATCTGCTCTCTGGTGTACAGAGGCTTCAACACAAAACATTCCAAATAAAATAAGATGGAAAAACAAAAAAATGCAGTTGGCCGTAGAAAAGAAGCAGTAACCCGCGTGTTTTTGAGCAAGGGTACTGGTAACATCACGGTTAACGGAAAAGATTATAAAACCTATTTTTCATTGGTTTACTTGCAAAATCAAGTAGAAGCGCCTTTGAAAACTGCTGAAGCAACCGATAAATTTGATATCGTAGTTAATGCACAAGGTGGTGGCGTTAAAGGTCAGGCTGAAGCAACGAAATTGGGTATTGCGCGTGCATTGCTCGAAGTAAGTGCTGATTACCGTCCGGCATTAAAAGCTGCTGGTTTCTTAAAAAGAGATCCGCGTGCGGTTGAACGTAAAAAGCCAGGTCGCAAAAAAGCGAGAAGAAGCTTCCAGTTCAGCAAACGTTAATATGCTGCGGCGCTGGTGGGGTTTGTGGTTGGCTTTTTTCGGCTTACCGTCAAACGAAAGCCACAGCCCATAAGCTGCTAAACAACAATCATCAATTCAAAACTTACTTGATACAATGGAAAATAATACTTCCTTACAACAGCAATTACTGGATGCAGGCGTTCACTTCGGGCATTTGAAAAAGAAATGGAACCCAAAAATGTTGCCTTACATCTTTGCAGAGAAAAAAGGTATCCACATCATCGATTTAAATAAAACCGTGGAAGGTTTGCAGGAAACTGCTGCTGCCATGAAATCTATCGCTAAAAGCGGCAAAAAAATCATGTTTGTTGCCACTAAAAAACAAGCGAAAGAGATCGTTGCTGATTGCGCAAAACGCATCAACATGCCATTCGTTACTGAACGTTGGTTAGGTGGTATGCTTACTAACTTCAACACGGTTCGTAAGAGCGTGAAGAAAATGCAGAGCATCGAAAAAATGTTGAACGACGGTTCTATCGATAATTTAACGAAGAAAGAGCGTTTAACACTTACCCGCGATAAAGATAAAATGGAGAAAGTATTGGGCGGTATTGCTCAAATCAGCCGTCTCCCGGCAGCTTTGTTCTTAGTAGATATCGGTCACGAGCATATCGCTTTGGCTGAAGCAAAACGCTTGAATATCACAACTTTCGGTATGGTTGATACCAACTGTGATCCAAATAAAGTTGAATATCCAATTCCGGCTAACGACGATGCTACCAAATCAATCGCTATCATCTTGAACTACCTTACTGCTGCCATCTTAGAAGGTTTAGCTGAGCGTCAAGCTGAAAAAGATGATGAAGATAGCCGTGAAGATGCGGATGAGTCTGCTGAAGCAAAAGCAGCTCGTTTTGAAAAAGACATGGAAAATGGCGATGATCGCAACAAAAGAGCACGCGGTACCGCAGCTCCTAAGCGTCGCGTTCCGGGTCCAGGTGCCGGTGGTCGTAAGCCAGCCGGTGGTGGTAGATAATTTTGACAACCACATAAACTTTAGTTGATAGTAATTGAAAAAACTGTCAACCAAACATTATCCAAATTCATAACAGCGCTGCAACAATTGTTGCAGCGCCAAATAATACTATAATGAGCGTAACAATCACTGCAGCCGAAATCAACAAACTGCGCCAAACTACAGGTGCCGGTATGATGGATTGTCGGAAAGCCTTAACTGAAAGTAATGGCGATTTTGAAGCGGCTATCGACTGGCTGCGTAAACAAGGACAAAAAGTAGCTGCTAAACGTAGCGACCGTGAAGCAAAAGAGGGTGTGGTATTTGCTAAAACTTCTGCTGATAACAAGAGCGGTTTTATCGTTTGCGTTAGCTGCGAAACTGATTTCGTAAGTAAAAATGCCGAATTTGTTGCTTTCGCTGAAAGTATCGCTGATGCTGCTGTTGCTAACAACGTAACATCTGTTGAAGCTTTAAATGAAGTAAGCATCAACGGCGCTAAAGTTGCTGATTTAATCAACGATAAATTAGCTGCAATCGGTGAAAAAATTGCTGCTAAATTTGAAAGAGTAGATGCTGATTACGTAGCAAGCTATATTCACGGTGCTAACCGTATCGGTGTATTGGTTGGTTTTAACCAATCTGCAGGCGATGCCGGTCGTGATGTTGCCATGCAAATTGCTGCGATGAATCCTTTGGCGGTTGACGAAAATTCAATTTCTGCTGAATTAATCGCACGCGAAAAAGATATCGCCATCGAACAAATTAAAGCTGAAGGCAAACCTGCTGAAATGGCGGAAAAAATTGCCATTGGTAAAGTAAATAAGTTCTTCAAAGAAAATACCTTGATGGCGCAAGCTTTCGTGAAAGACAATGCTAAAAGCGTTGCCGATCATTTAAAAAGCATTGATGCTAACTTGAAAGTAACTGAATTCAAACGTGTTGCTTTAGGTTAATCTTCGATAACCAAATCATTAAAAGCCGACTCTTTAAAAAGGGTCGGCTTTTTTATTCCCGCAATAGCAAATGAATAGCGCGTTCTGAGCCGCTTGGTATTTTGCGATACCACAGAATAATGGTAATTTTGCAAAACATTTGCAGGCAGATTTGTTTATTGTTCAGCCTTTAATCAGAACTAATAAACGTATAGCATTCCTCTAGGCCTTACTTACGTTTATCAGCCCTTGCTGAATAATAACAATCCATTCTGAAAGCAATTTTTATAAACTAACGTTTATACTTACTTGAAAATTCATGTATATGGATATAAGAAAAGAATTAGCTCAGCGTATTTTAGTGATTGATGGTGCAATGGGTACCATGATCCAACGCCATCGCCTCACCGA
>JBJOQA010000406.1:0-16698 GCA_046050225.1 Bacteroidota bacterium
TTTTCGATGGAAAGTAAATTTGTGTTTCTAACCATTGAAATACTTTCTGAGAAGTTTCCGTTCTTAATGCCATCTTCTTTATCAACCATATCAGATGCAGCAGGATCTAGTATCGCTAATACACCATCAGAAACACTTTCATTACCATTTGATTCAACCGTTAACAAGTTTGTACGAAGTGTACTCAAATTGTTGGCCGGGCGGTATAGCATATTTGAACTGCCCGAAACCTTTTGAGATTCTAAATAACTAACAGATCCTGAATAAGCCATCATAAAGCCCATACCTGATTGAATGACACCTGTATTTAAACTTGGTGTATTTGGAGCAGTTACATAACTCCCTGGAGCCAATCTATTTACGGTTACCCAAGCGCCTAAATTACTAGAACCACCTAAATAAGGATCCCAAACATAAAACACATTCGGCAATCCACTATTTGCAGCAGTGCTTCTAATACTTTCAAAACTAATGGCGGAAGGATAAGGGTTACCAAAAGAATAAAATCCTCCATTTCCAACCGAAGAACCGGTTAAACTTAACGGTGTGGATGCGTCAGAGGTTACATTAATTAAACCCGTAACACGTAAGGTAGTAACAGTTGGGTTGGCATATTGGGCCTGTGGTAAATGAATCGAACGATCTCCTCTTACAAATACAAAGTAGGCAGGTTGATCGGTGATAACACCATTGTTACCTCCTATTGTAGTTCCACTGGTATTGGTTGGTTTGCCATTCCATCCTGTTGTGGTTAAATAGAAGATAGAAGAGTTACTATTGATATTTTGATCATAATTACCCAAATTATTACCATTAGTGATATGAGTACCATATCCAGGATTTGGATTTGCTAATGTTCCTAATGGATAAGATCGAGCACCCTCTTGCCAGTTACTGAAAATGGTTGGCGTAGGTACTGTAGAAGATTTAATTGGAGCAGTTAATAATCTCCATGCTCTTCTAGCATTGAGATATCTTTCAATCACAACCTTACCGCTAACATTATTACCGGTATAAACCCCACCGGAAGTCACATCCGCAACTCTAGCAGTAGCAGTTGCTGTTGAACGCAATGTTAGCAAGTTATTGGTGTTTAGCAATTGATTGTTAGCAGCACCAAACAATACTTCATTGGTAACATTTAACATGCCTCCTGCTATATCGATAGCTAAACCACTTGCATGCGTATTGCTAACCTTTAATGTATTTAGTGTATTTCCTGTGAAATAGTCGGCACGTAAAGTTTGTGCGGCTGTACCATTAAACTCAATAATACCATTTGCGGTAATTTTATTTGCGGATGCAGATAATGTTCTGCCAATCTGGATTGTTCCGCCAACATTAACGGTTAATGCGCCGGTACCAGTGAAGGTAATATCACGTACAGCTCTCAAATCCGTTATGATTGGGTTATTTGCTGTTGTTGGAATGGTAACATCTGTTGCAGCAGTTGGTAAGCCACCGCACCAGTTATTGGCATCAGACCAAGCTGTACTTAAACCTAACCAAGTGCCGCTTGGCGTGATGGTAACGGCTATTGGTTGAACTGTTGAATAACAAGAACCTGCGGCAGAACCGATGTAACTTTTAATGTAATAAGTTCCTGAAGTAGTAACGTTGGCAGGTGTAGCCAATGCTGAAGTTGCCGCTAAATCTGTCCAATAAGTAAAGTTAGAACCGGCTGTTGAACCTGCTGTTATAGCAGCATCGGTTAAATCAACAGTTAAGCAATTGGTGATTGGGCCATTAACTGTTAGTGTTACTGCTCCTAAACCTGTAAACTCATCTGCACCAATATCGGTTGCACCAGTAGCGGCCCTAACAGCCGTTGCGCCAAAATCATCTACAATACCAATCCCTGTATTACTACCTGCACCATCAATCAAACAATTGCTAGTGGTTAAGGTTAAGTCCGGTGTAGCTACATTAGTAAACTCCGGTAAAACCGAAAGAGATGCGGATTCTCTTGGACTAATTCCGGCACCTGCAATAAAGGTTGCCATGGTTTGATATTTGTTGGTGCCATCATAGTATAGTAGATTGGATGCAGACGGTGTACCAGCATAAAACACATTATTATTAGAACTGGTGTTATAGGTAGCTAATGCATTGGATTTACGTAAAGCTACTGAAACGCCATTTACAGCTCCACCGGGAGTCATTAAGTTTACCAAAATATTATTACGTATATCTAAAGTAGGTGCAGCAGTGGAAGCGCCCATATTCATGGCCGAAGACCCAAAGGCTGTACCCGTTCCTCCACCCGCCAATCTTACAGTATTATAATAAACCCCAATTGGTAAAACTGTAGTGGCAGTTGGTGCAATATCGATACCAATTACCGAATTTAAACCAACCAATACATTATTAGATGCTACGCCAGATGCTAAAGTCAAATCTAAAGAAATCATGTTATTGGCAATCGTAACTGCACTTGTTCCGGTTCCGGATGTTGCTACCCAAATTCCTTTAGCAAATGCAGATGTCGCGCCATTTTGACCCGGGAATAAATTATAAACTTGATTTTTGGTAATACTAGTTACACCACCCAATTGATGGTAAATTCCGGTAATTTGAGCAGAAGAACCTGCGTTTGAATACAAATCATGGATAATGTTACCAGAAATTGTTCTTGGACTAGTAGCCGAAGTGTTATGAAAAATACCCCTAATAATATGTAAACCGGTAGAGGTACCAGTAACAAATTGATTAAAAATTTGATTATTTGAAACTGTTTCGTTTTGCAATCCTCCATTGTTTACATAGCCACTTAAAGAAGCAACTGCTGTTCCACTCATGGCCGTAATGGAATTATTCGAAATGATATTAGAACTAGCGTTATAATTAGCACCACCGGTTTGGTTAATTCCAATTAGCGTACAAGCAGCAGCACCACCCGTAATTGTATTGGATGAAATATTATTTCCATTTAGTGATAGCGTGGATGAGGTTGACATTGTCGTCAGATTTATACCGGTTAAATTTCCTGTACTGGATTTTGAATTACCGGTTATGACGTTATTGTTAACATTAATTGTGCCCGAAAGTGCGGTTGTGCTATTAATACCAAGGAAATTGGCAACACCTGCCAAAACATTATTCGTTATATTATTATTATTGAAATTAACCGCTGCTGCTAAAATTGCTGTATTATTAATAGCAGTAAAAGTGCCGGTACCAGCTGGAGCAAAGCCACTGATAGTATTATTTGAAACAGTGAGATTGGTACCAACTACTGCAGTATTGTTTATACCTATTAAAGGAGCAGCAGCAGTATTGGTAACATTTTGAATGGTATTACCGGTGATGGTTACATTGGCGGCCGTTGCGCTGTTTAAAATACCAGTCCATCCGGTACCTGCAAGTGCTGTTGAATATGAACCCGTTATGGTGTTATTGGTAATAGCGATGGTATTGCCGGCAGCAGTTGCGCCCATTGCATTTTCTATTCCAATTACAGTAACCGCAGCGGCAGATCCTCCCCTAACGGTGATATTATTATTATCAAAAGTACCATTACCGCTAGTCGTTGCTTGGGCTAATATTCCTTTTAATAAATTCTGATGATTCACGCCAGAACCATTATTATTATTGATGGTATTATAGGCAACATTAATACCCCATTGGTTGCTCACCCGAATACCGGATGATTGAAGTGTACTACCGGTACCGCCACCATAATTTAAAATACTATTACCATTACTTGAAATAGCGCCACCAATATCATTACCGGTGTCACCCAAAGTAAATGGCGATGGCGCGGCATAGCCCATCAACGCGATTCCATGATGAACATTTTGAATGGTATTAGTGTAAAATTTATTATTTGAATTGGAGCCACTTGCTGCAGTTGGTGTAATAGCAGTAGTTGCGGTAGTAGAAGTGGCATTTACCGAAATAATTCCCACAGATCCTTCTACTGTGTTTGCACCGGCAGCAACATTATTTACCCTATTTAAGGTAATCACACAATTTTTAATCGTATTATTTTGGGCACCGTCTGTTGCACTTAATTTAAACAAGCCAATTGCATAATCCATGGTTGCAGGATTGGTGGTATTATTATCTTGGAAATCAATTCCATCAATCGTGATGTTATCCAATCCATTTATACTCCACATCCCATCGGGTATTGCTGAAGCAGGAGTTCCGGTTCCAACATATGCAATTATTTTCGGATTAGTTCCTAACCCATTTTTTTGGAAGGTGATTGATCTTGTAGCTAGTGCTGTACTTAAGGTAGCATTACCTAATGATAAGCGTGCTGCAATATTTTCAACAAAGCCCGGCGTTACATTAAAGGTTACATTATTACTAATGGAGCGATTGTTCAGGTCACTTACAGCAAAGGTAATGTTGAGATAATTTGAACAGGTAGCACCCGTAATGGTTGCTCCTGCAGTTAATGCAGTGGTTGGAGCCGGACTTACAACAAATTGCGTACCATTGGTAATACTGCTCACCGTAGTGACTGCATGTATGATTGCACCAATAGCTAATGGTGTGGTAGGCGCACTAGTAACGGTAAAGGAGGTTGCATTTACAATTGTTGCAATTTTGGTGCCGTAGGCAAAAGCACCAACACCTGAAGAAACATAAACGGTTTGCCCCACTACTAAACCGGTTGTACTTGCAACGGTAATGGTTGTGGTAGCGGTAGCTGCAGTTGCCGCAATAATTGAATTGGCAAAAACGCCGGTGGTTGAGCCGGAGGTTACTCCTACTGCTTGACCAACTACTAATCCACCTGTATTGGTAACATTAATGGTCGTTCCTGCTGAAGCACCGCTTGCAGTTGCTGTTACTGTTCCAATGGTATAAACACCGTCTAAAGTCACACTACCGGCTGCTAAAACAAAATTAGCCGATTCAAAAGAACAGCCGTTTGAATTGGTTACCACAACGGTATAAGTTCCTGCAGTTACCGTTGAATAAGTTGAAGCTGTTGCACCGGGTATATTACTACTGCCTATTTTCCATTGATAGCCGGTTATTGTTCCACTACCTGCAGTAGCGTTTGCGCTTAATACAACCGGTTGCCCTGGACAAAGCCCTGAACCTGCACTAATAGCTGCTGTTGGAATTGTAAAATATCCTTGGGTATAACTAGTTGTTACGGTAGCAGGCGCAGCACAAGATAAACTTGAGGTTAAATCAACGCGAATAATATCTCCATTTGCCGGCACATAAGTATAATTATCACTAGCGCCTGGTCCTTGTACTGATGAACCGTTCACAAAGAATTCATAAAGTGGCGTTGCACCTCCGTTGGTTGGTATTGCGGTAAAAGTTTTGCTGCTTCCCGGACAAACATCGGTTAATGGCGATAAAACAACTGATGGAACAGGAGTTGCTACCGTCATATTGAGTGCATTGGAAGTTGCCGGATTACCGGAGGTACAACTAGCCAAGCTTGAAGTTAATATACAGGTAACCACATCACCATTAACAATTCCACTTGTGGTATAAGTTGCTGATGCAGATGGACCTTGAACAGAGAAACCATTTACAAAGAATTCATAAGAAGGTGTTGCACCACCATTTGTTGGTGTAGCGGTAAATATTACGCTAGTTGCAGCACAAATGCTAGTACCATTATTTGATGCAAGACTAACGGAAACAGGTAAGATCGGGTTTACTGTCATGGTTACACCAGCACTTGTAGCGATTGCTGTTGAAGGACAGTTAGTTGCAGAAGTTACCATTCTGCAAGTAACCACATCACCATTTACTAGGGTATTAGTAGTATACGTAGCTGTTGCAGATGCCGCTTGAACCGTAAATCCATTTACTAAAAATTCATAAGTTGGCGTAGCACCACCATTGGTTGGCGTTGCCGTAAAGGTAACTGACGCTCCTGCACAAATAGTGGTTCCTGTATTTGGTGCTATACTAACACTTGTGGGTGTAGTTGCGGTAATCGTCATCGGAATAACATTACTCGTTGCCGGGTTATTGCTAATACAAAATCCTGTTGTATTAGATAAGAGCACCGCCTTAACTTGATCGCCATTAACTAAGGTAGAACTAGCGTAGGTAGCCCCTGTTCCCATGTTAATATTATTTACATACCAAGTATAGAAAGGCGTTGCACCGGTATTTACTGCGGTTGGCGTGAAAATAACATTGGTTCCTGCACATGCAGTATTGGATGCAGCGTTAGATGCAATCGTTACGGATTGAACACTAAAATTGATCGTTAAAGTAGCTATACTTGATGTATCAGAACTTGCACAAGTAGCATTTATATATACTCTAAATTGATAACCACTCAATGCGCTTGGCGTACTTGTAATACTTAAAGTATTGGTAGTTGCACCGGAAAAAGTTGCATTATTTGCAACATTTGACCATAAAGAAGATGCATTTTGACGCAACTGCCATTGATAGGTCATGGTACTTCCTGCGGTGGCTGCAACAGTAAAACTTGTATTTGCAGAACAAGTAATATTAACACTTGCCGGCTGCGTGCTTATTACAATAGGACCCGTTGCTAATACAGTTAATTTTGCGGCAGAAGAAGAATCATTGCCACAAGGGCTAGTCATGTAAGCTCGATATTGGTAATCGTTTAATGAAAACCCAACGGAAGTTAAATTTAACGTGTTAGTGGTGGCGCCGCTATAAGTAGCATTATTGGTAACATTAATCCAAGGAGAAGAAGGCGTTACGCGATATTGCCATTGATAAGCAATGCCGATACCGGTTGCATCAATGGTAAAACTGGTATTACTACCACAATTTACAATAGCTGCACTTACATCTTCATTGATACTAATGCCGGAGCAGGAACCGATAAATACTTGGTAATCTTCTGTTTCACCTGTACCGTAAGTAGTACATGCATCTGAACTGGTTAAATTTGTAAACCATCTTAATCTCACGCGCATTCTGGTAGAGCCGGTAAGCGCAGTTACAGGAATGGTAATACTATTTGAAATGGTTACACCATTACCGGAACCAATATAAGTATGTTCCGAAGCATCAAATGTACCGCTATGATCATAGTCAATCCAAACGTTTACATATTCTGTTCCCCCTGGGCCCACTGTAACACTGATGGGATTAGCTACGCCAACAATAGCAGTTGTTAATGGAACAGCGTAAAAATAATCGCCATAACCATTTGCCGAACAAGCTGTGGTGTTATTGATTGTTCCAAACGTTACGTTAGTTATAACATCATTTGCACTACAACTTGATGCACCGGGTATACAATAACAAGAAGCCGGTGCTGTTAATAATACCTGCAAGGCAGTTGAAGTTCCAGTATTACCGGCGCATGTAACATTAGCTCTATAATAAGTAGCGGCGGTTTGCGTGGTAATTAAACTAGGTGAGGTTGCACCCGAAATATTAGTCCAAGTAATATTGTCGGGGGAAGATTGCCACTGGTAGGTTAACCCTCCTAAAGGTGCCAATGCGGCGGCATTTTGTAAAGACAAAGTAAATTGGATTGAGGCACAAACTGTTGGTACAGTTGATAAAGTATTTCCCGGATTGGGCGTTCCCGAACAAGGTGTGGCTGCAACAATATTTACTAAATAATCTTCCGTTTCACCATAGGTATAGCTTGTACAAGCGCTTATATCAGTTAAGGCAGTATTAAATCTTACCCGTACTCTCATTCGGGTAACACCGGCAGTTGCAGTTCCCGGAACAAAAATATTGTTACTAATTGTAACACCATTACCCGAACCTAACAAAGTAAATTCACTTGCATCGAATGTACCGTTTTGATCGAAGTCAATCCAAACACCTACATATTCAGTACCACCGGGTCCTACCGTAACACTCATGGCATTATTAACACCACTATTTAAATTGCCGGCAGCAACCGACCCAGTGTAATCAGTATATCCTGAACCGGTGCAACCTGAAGAACTATTATTAATGCCGCCAATTGTTACATTCAAAATTTCATCATCAAGACTGCAAGTAGTATTACCTGGAGTACAGTAACAGGCGGTAGCAGCGTTCATAGTGATTTGTAAACCGGTAGAAGACCCTGTATTGCCACCACAGCTTACATTACAACGATAATAGGTAGCTGCAGATTGACTTGCTACTAAAATATTCGAAGTAGCACCACTGATATTTGTCCATGCAATTCCATCCGGTGAAGATTGCCACTGATAACTTAATCCGCTAGTTGTATTTAATGCGGATTGATTAGAAAGAGAAAGTGTAAAGTCAACTGCGGAGCAAACACTGGCTAAAGTTGAATTGGTATTACCCGGAACCGGCGTACCTCCGCAAGGTGCAGATGCGATGATATTAACTTCATAATCTTCTGTTTCTCCATAAACATAGTCAATACACGCATCACTGCCGGTTAATGCAGTACTAAAACGATCTCGGATACGCATAGTGGTCAAACCTGTGAGTGCAGAACTTGGGATATTAATCAAACCGGTTCTTACCCCTTTACCTGTAGGTAAAACCGTGAATTCTGTTGCATCAAAAGTACCGCTATGATCATAATCAATCCAAATACCAATACTCTCGTTCCAATTCGTTGGAACTGTAACAGAAATGGCATATCCAACACCGGTATAAACATTTGTTGGAGCAACTAAACCCACATAATTGGCATAACCGTTGGGAGAGCAATCGGATGAGTTATTGATAGAGCCAAAAGTTACGTTAATTATCTTGTCATTATCTGTACAATCTGTAATATCAAGTACACAATAACATGCACTTGGTGGGTTTTGAAGAACTTGTAAACCTGTTGAATAACCGGTATTTCCGGAACAGGTTACGGCGCAACGATAATAGGTACTGGTTACCATTGCCGTAGTAAGTGTACTATTTGTAGCTCCGCCAATATTACTCCATGAAATATTATCCGGAGAAGATTGCCATTGATAAGTTTCACCCAATCCACAATTCACAAATTGCAAGGAAAGGGTAAAATTGTTTCCGGGACAAAGGGAAGCAACGGTAGACAATGTGTTTCCTGGGCTTGGTGTACCAGTACAAACCGGTAAAACGTAATCGATTCGAAAAGGAAGATCTTGTGCTCCATTATCTGTAATATTCGACCAAGTACTAGGTAGTACATTTCTTTTTGCATTATTGCCGGCTTGGGTAGTTGTACCAACTACTGTACTTAGGGGCGTTAAGTTGGTGGGCTGCGCAGTGCCTAATTGCCATTCAACCCAATAGGTACCTGCAGATAAGGTAGTGGCTACTGTTGCCTCTACTTGCCAAACTTTTCGAGTTAAATCAGAACCTGATCCATTGGTAATTCTGTAAATATTAGCAAAAGTTGATGCAGAGAAACGGTTGGTTGTTAAATCGCCATAAATGGGTGTTGGAGAGCCAATTGATGGATCGGTATTATAAATTCTTAAACGTACATCATTAAAAGGTGAACTTGCTCCTGCATACCCATCGGCATAGGCATAAAAAGTAAACTTGGTAAGATTCCAAGAACCACAAGCAATTGTAAAATTATCAGCTATCGTTGACCCGCCTGAAATACTTGCAGTTACACCAGGAGTTCCATTACCAAACTGAATTTCACTCCATGTGGTACCAGCTGGCGCCACTGCACCGGAGGTGGATACCGCCCCCGTACTTAAATTACCGTTAATATACACCTGCGCAGTTAAACGAGTGCTTATTAAACAAATAGTAATTGCCAATAAAAAAAGTGAACGATAGGTACGAGTTGAAATAACACTTTTTTTTGCCATTGCTTGGTAAAATTGAATCATAGACCTTTTTGAATTAATCGAAATTTTCTAATAATACAACACAAAGCATCACCTGATAACATAGTATTAGTTATCAATAGTGACGCACAGTATTGTTAAATAGATTTCCTCTCATCATATAAATTAAATGAAAAGAAAACAAGTACAGTATTCTATAAAATAGTGGATTTCTAATGAAATAAGTCCAAAAATGATGGCTGAAATTACTAAATTATTATTAAATCTTTATGTTTTTTTATTCCCATTTCGGTTAAAACTAGAAGTAATCAGACAGCTTGTAGAAGTATATTACTACAAATGGCATTAAATATCTGATTATCAGTTGTTTAAATAGAAAAAAGTCCTAAAAAGGACTTTTTTATTACATTTTAATTTAATTTTATATTATCGCTTGCTAGCACTAATAAGTCCGCTTAATTCCAGATTAAATGCATTTTCATTCAAAAGATCCTCTAAATTCAAATGCATGCGATAGCGCCAATAATGCTTTGGATCTGCCGGGATATTAATTCTTTCCTCATTTGGATTGGATCGACGAAGATTATCATCTATACCCATTAAATCTTGCAGTTGAAAAATACTCCACATGGCCGGCGAAAATAAATGTTGAATAACGATTTCTCTATTAATCCAACCTTCGCAATAAAAAGGCGCAGCTCCCTGTTTACCCAAAAGATGATTGTAAAAATGTTGTGTTTTTTCTTGGTTTTCTTCCCACCATCCTCGAATAGTACTCATATCATGTGTACTAGGTGTAACCACTGAAAGGTATGGTGCATCGGCAGGATGGAAAAACTCCTTGGCCGGGTCTTTAGGCATTCTTTGAATTTCCAAACTTAGGATGCCCAATTGTGACATTACCTCCGGTACACAACCCGGCACCATGCCCAAATCTTCACCACAAACTAACATGTTAGTTGTTCGCTTCAAACCGGGTAATTTGTTCATGGCCTCTTTTTGCCAAAAATCATCTTGTCTTCTATAAAAATAGTTTACATATAAATCACGCAATTTTTGTTGCGTTGAACCATCTAAAGCGGCAAATGATTTTGTACTTTCCATTCCGATACGGAAATGAAATTGCTGCATTTGACTACCCGGTTCCTCAATAAAAATGACATTATTGATCAGATCAAATAAACTTGATTTTAAGAAGTCGTGATGAGCGTTATTTTCTAAACCGTTAAAGTAATTTTCTACCTTACGTTGGGTATCAAATTCATCACGTAACCGCCAACCATTTGCGCCCCAAACTAAAAAAGATTCCTTTACTTCTTGGGCAACATTTCCAAAAGTTTCAAACAATAAATTGTCTGAAATAAAGGGTTTACAATAGCGATTATAATCAAAATAAATATGTTGCTGGTGTAATTCATTGATATGAATTGGAATTGCAGGAACAAATCTTCCTAACAATCCTTCTACCGAATGCATCGGTATACTCCAAATTCGAAAGAACCCTAAAATATGATCAATTCTAAATGCATCAAAATAGGCACTCATTTGCTCAAACCTTCTTCTCCACCAGGTGAAACCATCTTCCTGCATTTTCTTCCAATTATAAGTTGGGAATCCCCAGTTTTGACCTTTCACTGCAAAATCATCCGGTGGTGCACCGGCCTGTGCATCCATGTTATAAAGCTCCGGAGCTACCCATGCATCACAACTATAACGATAAATACCAATTGGTAAATCACCCTTTACCACTACCCCGTTTTGATGTGCATAAGCCGTAGCAGCTTTTAACTGTAAATGCAAATGGTATTGAACAAAATAATGAAAGGAAATTTGCGCATAGAGTGGAGAAGTTTTAGCAGTTAATGCTTTTACGGCATCGGCATCATAAACCTGATATTCGGTCCACTGATTGTAATCTGCAGTTTGGTACTTGTCGCGTAAATAACAGAATGCAGCATAGGGCTCAAGCCAATGACGATTGGCTTCAAAAAATTCTTGATAAGCCGCTTCTTTTTGAAAACTATTCTTAAATAGCTCAAATAGTTCTTTTAATTTTTCCCATTTAAAAGCCATCACCGCTTCATAATCTACTACATCCAATTGATTCAATTGCACTCGAGTAGCTTCCCAAGATGCCGCTAATTTCTTATTGGCATCACCGGCTACCGCAGCTAGATTTAAATACAGCGGATGTAACGCGAAAGCAGAAATGGCTGCATACGGATAAGAATCGGTATAAGTATGTTTGGCTGTTGTATCGTTGATGGGCAATAATTGAATTAATTTTAATCCAACCTTTACCGCCCAATCAGTTAATTGTACTAAATCCGTAAACTCACCGGTACCAAAACTATTGGAAGTACGTAAACTAAATACCGGAATAGCTACGCCAGCTCCTTTCCAATTTGGTGCATCTAATTGTGCAAAGCCATCATGTAAAATTGTTAATAAACCAGTTGCTGCATCGCCATTTAATAAGCGATTACCGCCGTTTTCAAATCTGATAAATCGATTTTGTTTTACATTAAAAACACCGTATTTATAAACAATTGGAAAACGCTCCTTGGTCAAATCTAACTGCACGGTCCACCAATTGCCTTCGCGCGTCATTAAATGTGGTGCTGCGGTATTCCAATCTCCTAATTTTTTGGTATTACCCGAAAGAAACATTACTTCATTTGGTTGCAAAACCGGTGCCTTCACTCTAAATTCATGCGTAGCATTTTTTACAGACTTACTTTTTACTTCCGGAGAGCCGGTCATAATTACTTCTTGAAAAGGCTTTGTAAAAAAAGCATTTTCAACTGTTCCGGCATGATTCCAAGTATCAATACAAGATATTTCTTCGGCCTGTATTTTTTTGAAATTTAAAATGCGATCGTTGCCCCATTCAACTACTTCACTGCCGTTTTCTTCACGTAATATGTAACGATATTCCACATCCAATTTTGTGAAATCATCGCCGGGTAAATCAATTTGCAATTGCCACAATTCCTCATTAAAATAGCGCATGGCAATAGCCTTCGAAAAATCATTATTTCCTAACGCACTATGTGATCCTGAAACGTAGATGGTTTGACCAAACCGGGTGGAAAACCGGAGGTATAAATTCAATATCATATGACACTTATAAAATGAGAGGGCAATTTAAACACTTTGTATCAAAATGTAAAAAATACACATTACTCATTTTATTCTTTTTATGGGTATTGGGTTAAAATCTACATTTTCTCCAACTTAACCGATTTGAAAATACAGCAACGCAAGCTTTGGAAAACAAAAAATAATTATGCTAACCGTTATTTTTAAATATTTCCTCCTATTTTTGCCAAAACTTACTAAATATCATGGAATCAACTAAAAAATCTACCACTTTATATTGGGTTGGCTTTTTTGCCTCTGTAGCAGCATTTTTCTATGTTTACAAAATTGGCGGAGGTTATTGCTCAATGGTTTTGCCATTTAATTGCACTTTTTTTGCTAAAGCAATGAATCTACTTTAGTCGATTATTGAATATATTTAAAGAGCCACCATTACTATAATGGTGGCTCTTTTATTTTAGGCATTTTCGGGATTATTCTGCATTCACTAATTCGCCGGCAGTTTTCAATTTTAATTCAAAATCTTTCATCCCGGCAATTTTACCCTGCGCATCTAAATTTCCCGCTTGCAGTAAGGTTTTAAGACGCCATAATAAAAAAGCATCCCCTGTATTATGTTTTGCTTTGCTTTGATATTGGTTAATAATTTTTGAGGCTTTTTGCCAATCTCCTGTTACAAATTTTTTAAGATCATTATCATAAAAGTCAACGTCAAATTGCACAAGTTTTTTCCCTCCTTCCAAAATACGAACGAACTTTCCTTCACTACAAAGTTTTAACCATTCATCCGGATCTACTTCAAATTCACTTAAGGTAATGGGACGTGCTAATTTACGGGCTTTCAAAAATTCTTTTGGTTGTATTTCATGCAACTGAGTTGGATAAAAAATATTCCCCTTTTCATTAATAAAAGGCAAATTGTTTAGGTATAAAATATATACACGCCCCTGAAATTCTTTCATGAAATGCAAAAGCCAATAATATCCGCAAACATCATGTTTGTTTTGGGCTGCCCAGATATAAATGATTTCATTTTCGTCACGCCTTAAAGTGCCTACTAAATTTGCGGCAACCTGCAAATCGTCAACTTCACCGGTATCGGCCTTTCCATCATAATCGCCGCCGGCCAAAACATCCTTCCACCATAATCTACGGGCCTCTCTTCCCTCTCCTAAATAAACATCTTGCAAGGGACCAACCGCGTAATCGTCTCTAATCAAACAAACCTCGCCTGCAAGGCTTTCATCTAAAGCAATCGCCTGTTGCAATACTTGCACATCCGGCTCATTAAAAACAACATGTATCATAAGTACAATAGGTTTGCAAATCAAAAATATTAATGCTGCTTATTCGGTTGAATAAGGTAATAAACACAAGTAGTTACAAAATTGCGCAAATAAGGAATGGCACTTACCCATTTCCATTGCACCATAGGTTTCCAACCAAATTTATAGGTATAAATAGGGTTTAAAAAATAGTGCGTTTTGTTTACAATTTGATAGCCGGTTTGATGCGTAATTTTTTCAAAACGTTCGATTGATATTCCGGTTTCTTTTATTTCGGCAAAACCTGCAACATCTTGTTTAAATACCCGCAAAATCAATTTATAAACAGCCATAGGTACAAGGTGAAACCAAGGTAGTTTGCTTAAAAATTTACTACTCATTACTTGTTGATGGCCACCAAAAGGCATTTGCCAAGGTGGAAAACCAAAGAAAATAACACCATCGGGTAAAAGGATAGATTGCATCCATCCAATTAATTTCTTTTGGTCGTGAATATGCTCAATTACATCCTTTAAAATAATGATATCAAATTTGCCTTTCAACTCGGTATCAATATCAACCTGATAAATATCTTTTGAAATAAAACTGATTTGTTGATCAGCCAATTCTGTTTGCATAAAACCTCGTGCATAAACTAAACGAGGTTCATCCAATTCAACCCCAACAGCAACACAGCCTAATTCGGTAAATGCTTTTAATACACCGGCCTCTGCACATCCGATTTCTAATACGCGTGTGCCTTTTTGCACAGGCTTTACTTTTTGAACAAACGGTAAAATGTAAGCGCGCGCATTTTGCGTTTGCATATCAAAATAGCGTTGTTTATCTGTATGAAATTCGAACATGAAATTGGATTAAATCAATGAATGCTTTCTGTTTTATTCTTCTATGGTTTCTACTACGTCTAATTCTATTTTCAAATTATCAATGATAAAATCTTGACGACTCGGCGTGTTCTTGCCCATATAGTATTCCAACAATTGTTGAATATGGGTTTCGGGCAACATCATTACGGGTTGCAAGCGAATATCTTGATTGATAAATTTGGCAAATTCATCGGGACTTATTTCACCCAAACCTTTAAAGCGCGTAATTTCCGGCTTACTACCCAGTTTTTTAATAGCGGCTTGTTTTTCTGTTTCGTTATAACAATATATGGTGGTTTGCTTATTTCGAACTCTAAACAAGGGGGTGTCTAAAATGTAAACATGACCATTCTTTACCAAATCGGGGAAGAATTGCAAAAAGAATGTCATTAACAATAATCGAATATGCATCCCATCCACATCGGCATCGGTGGCAAAAACGATATTATTATACCGCAAACCTTCATAACCTTCTTCAATATTTAAAGCATGTTGCAAAAGGTTAAATTCTTCGTTTTCGTATACCACTTTTTTTGTAAGTCCATAACAATTAAGCGGTTTACCACGAAGACTAAAAACAGCTTGTGTTTCTACTCTTCTTGCTTTAGTGATACTTCCGCTTGCACTATCCCCTTCGGTAATAAAAATGGTACTTTCTTTTTGTCTTTCCAGCACTAGATCTTTGTCTTTACCGGTAGGTTCATCATTATAATGATATTTACAATCGCGTAATTTTTTGTTATGCAGATTGGCCTTTTTAGCACGTTCATTGGCCAACTTACGAATGCCGCTTAATTCTTTTCTTTCGCGTTCACTTTGTTCAATTCTTCTTTTTAAGGCATCCGCGGTAGCGGGATTTCGATGCAAGAAATTATCTAATTCTTTCATCAAAAAGTCGGTCACAAAATTTTTCATACTTGGGCCGCCATCTGCCACATTTTGCGACCCCAATTTAGTTTTGGTTTGACTTTCAAAAACCGGTTCTTGAACACGTACACTAACGGCTGCACAAATACTGCCGCGAATGTCGGCTGCATCATAATCTTTTTTGAAAAATTCACGAATCGTTTTAATATAACCTTCTCTAAATGCCGCTAGATGCGTTCCTCCCTGCGTAGTGAATTGTCCGTTTACAAAACTGTAGTAATCTTCTCCATAGGAGTTTTGGTGACTAATGGCTACCTCAATATCATTTCCTTTTAAGTGAATGATTGGGTAACGTAATTCATCCTCATTCGTTTTGCGTTGCAGCAAATCCAACAATCCGTTTTTGCTGATATATCTTTTTCCATTCAGGTTGATAACCAAACCCGCATTGAGGTAGCAATAATTCCAAAATTGATTATCCAGATACTCCTGAACAAAGTGGAAGTTCTTAAAGATGGTTTCATCCGGAATAAAAATAACCTGGGTTCCGTTTTCTTCCGTGCTGGCAATTTCTTTATGTTCTTTAATTAGATTTCCTCTTTCAAATTCAGCGGTTTTTGCGCGACCGTCTCTAAATGAGGTTACTTTGAAATAGTTACTTAAAGCATTTACAGCCTTGGTACCTACCCCATTTAAACCAACGCTTTTTTGAAAGGCCTTACTATCGTATTTAGCACCGGTATTAATTTTACTGACCACATCCACCACTTTACCTAAAGGAATTCCTCTACCATAATCGCGGATAGTAATTTCTTTCCCACTAATCGTAATATCTACATGACGGCCATACCCCATGGTATGTTCATCAATACAGTTATCAACTACTTCCTTCAG